>JAUWIR010000068.1 GCA_030605265.1 Pseudomonadota bacterium
GGTCAAGGCAGAAGAAGAGGCTATGGCGCTTCCACAGCCAAAGGTTTGAAATTTTGCCTCAGTAATTATTTCTGTTTCGGGGTCAATTTTTAGGCTTAATTTTAAAGCATCTCCACATACTATATTCCCTATTTCTCCGACAGCATTGGGCTCTATAACTTCACCTACGTTACGAGGGTTTCGAAAATGATCCATAACTTTTTCAGAGTAATTCCACATAAATATCCTCATTTAGGTGATTTATTAAGTCCTTATTAGATTGTTTAGCATAACATACAATGATTTAAAAGACAATTCTTATCCTAAATTTATTTAAATAATATCGAAAAAAAATAAGTCATAAAAAATGATACAAATTGTAAGCTATTAATATCGAGGCATGTTTCATTTAATTGAAAAGATGGCTGATACCAAAAATTCCCTTGGTTGACAGAACCAGAAAAAGGTGCTATTACTTAAATGTTACTATTTTTAAAGTAAAAATTAAATTAAGTTTAAATGAAATCGGAACAATTAATTTTTACTTTTAATGGCTGTGTATTATAAAGTGGTGAAAAGTGGAAAAATATTTTAGTATTCACGGTCATTTCTATCAACCTCCCCGAGAAAATCCTTGGCTCGAAGAAATTGAAATTCAACCGGCAGCCGATCCTTACCACGATTGGAATGAGAAGATTGCCGCTGAATGTTATGCCCCAAATTCCGCATCCCGAATAATTGACGGGAAAAATCAAATATTAAAGATTGTCAATAATTATGAAAAAATTAGCTTTAATATTGGGCCAACGCTCCTTTCATGGCTTCGAAAGTATGAACCTGAGACCTATAATCGGATAATTGAAGCAGATGGTATAAGCCAAATAGAAAGAAGTGGGCATGGTAATGCTATTGCGCAGGTATATAATCATATTATTATGCCTCTTGCTTCTAAAAGGGACCAAAGAACTGAGATAATTTGGGGTATAAAAGATTTTCAAAACCATTTTCATCGCCAACCTGAAGGAATGTGGTTAGCGGAAACTGCAGTAAATCACGAAGTACTCCATGCTTTAAGTGAACAGGGTATTAAATTTACTATCTTGGCCCCTCATCAGGCTAAGAGAATTCGAAAAATTGGAGCACAAGAATGGATGGAGGTAAGCCAGGGAAATATTGACCCAACATTAGCGTATAAATGTTTTCTTAAAAATGGACATGAAATGACCATCTTCTTCTATGATGCTCCTATTTCTTTTTCTATCGCCTTTGACCGGGTCCTAGTAAGTGGTGATTATTTCGTACAGAGGATCATGAAAGGCTTCAATGATGGAAGAGTTTGGCCCCAACTCCTTAATTTGGCTACAGATGGGGAATCTTACGGGCATCATTTTAAATTTGGTGAAATGGCTTTGACCTATGCTTTAGATTATATTGAAAAAAACCATATTGCCAAGCTCACTAATTATGGCGAATATTTGGAGAAATATCCACCAAAATTTGAGGTGGAAATTTTTGAGAATACCTCATGGAGCTGCGCCCATGGAATACAGAGGTGGTGTGCTGATTGTGGTTGTAATTCAGGGGAGTACCCTGGCTGGAATCAGCGGTGGAGGCGACCTTTGCGCGAAGGATTAGATGCATTAAGGCTACGCCTTGATGAAATTTATGAGCAGGAATCAAGTAAATATTTCCATGATCCGTGGGAGGCGAGAAATTCTTATATTAGCGTTATTTTAGATCGGAGCATGGAGAGTATTGAAAATTTTTTTAACCCCCATATAAGGAAAGCATTAGAACTATCTGAAAAAGTTAAGCTCCTGAAATTACTAGAGATGCAGAGGAGCGGGTTACTGATGTTTACTAGTTGTGGTTGGTTTTTTGATGATATTTCTGGAATTGAAACACTGCAGATCCTTAAATATGCAGCCAGAGGTATTCAACTGGCTAATGAGACGGGGGTTTTTGATACTGAAAAGCTGTTATTGGATAAATTATCTCAAATCAGAAGTAACCGCCCTGAGATGGGGAGTGGAAAAGATATTTTCATAAAAAATATTTTACCTTCCCAAGTGGATTTTCGAAAAGTGTTAACCCACTACGCCATTAGTTCATTATATGAAAGATATGGGAATAAACAAAAAATTTATAGCTATCAAATAATAAAAAAAGATTTTAAGAAAAAGAAAAGTAATGGAAGCCAACTCGCCTTTGGCCAAGTAACCGTTCTGAGTGAACTCACCCAGGAGAAGAATAAGGCCGCCTTTGTTGTCTTTCACTCTGCCGGTCTTGATCTTCGCTCTTACATTAGCGCTACTTTGGATGAGGGAGCGTATCATGCCATCACCAAAGAATTATTAGATACTTTCTGCAGGGAAGATTATGAAAAAGTAAATCATTTAATAAATGAATATTTTGGGGATAATTATCTGAGTTTAAAAGAATTATTTCTTGAAGAGCGAATTAAAATCACTTCCCTTATCAGTAATCATATTGTTAAGGACTTTACTGAGACTTATAGAAATTTATATAATGAATATAATCAAATAATGAATGATTTGCGAGAGGTGGAAGTGCCTGTACCAAAGGGTTTCTTAGTGGCCACTGAGTATTCCCTCTATGATCAATTGATAAATGAGTTAAAAAATCTTAATAGCCTAAATGGGAATAAAAATTGGTCCCTATTTTTAAATATTATTCAACAAGCTGCTCAATGGGGGGTTAAACTATCAACCCCTGAAGTAGAATTGATAATACAACGGCAATTAGAAAACAGGATCAGAAGGTTATCTTTGGCCCCAAATACAGAAGATATTACCTCAATTCATCTGCTTTTCCAATTAGCTGAGAGGATTCAAATTTTCCCCAATTTGTGGCAGATGCAAAATTATTTTCAGAATTTATTAAAGAATTCTCCTCAAATATTATACACGGATAATTCAGAAAAACCCCTTCCTGATAGAAAGTCTCATCTTCAAAAATTAGGTAAACTATTACGGTTTAAAATAGACTAATAGATCCCTTAACCGGACTTATATCTTTTTTATCCTGTTATCCTGTCAAAAAATATTTTTTTAATCCTCAATTTTTCTAAGTATTAGCCCGGTAGGTAGTTTTGGATAGAAAAAAGTTGATTTTTGAGGCATTTTTTGTCCTAAAGCAGCGATTTTATTCACCTGGTGAATTTTAGTCGGATTGAGAAAGAGGGCCATTTGACATTTATCTGAATTTACCGCACTAATTGCCTCAAGGTGGTTGTGAGAGAACCCTAAGAAATTTTCTTTTACAAGACATTCATTGGAGTTAATAATTTTGTTGATAATCAGATGATCTAAAATAGTGACATCTAATTGTTTACAGATAAGCGGTTGATCTTCCGGGACAACGGATTGAAGATTAACGGAATCCTTTAAAACGAGCAAATAGTACCTCTTATCTCCTGCATAGAGGCCAAAAGAAGGGATTGCTTTTCTCCCCTTTTCCGCTAATTGATGGAAAAGTTTTTCCCTTGCCTGGGATCCTGTTGTAGTCAGACCATCAAAAGGGAAACTTTCTATGCGAAAAAAAGGGCTTATTTTCCTTTCCCAACTTTTCATATTTTCCTTAGGTAAATTTTTCAGTAGTCGATGATAAGCAAGAATAGTTAATCCGGGATCATCCATATTAGCAAGATACATCATTATATGAGAGTAATCTGTATTTTTTTGATTATTTTCACTGCTTTCCATCTGTTGATAATAATTTAAGGCTGTTTCATAGCGATGGTGCCCATCGGCAATCAGTATTGATTTTTTTTTCATTTGCTCGGCAACTTTTTGAATAATTTGAGGAGACGAGATTTTATAAACCCTATGAACGATCCTTTCTGAAGAAAGAAGGTCGATGAAGGGCTCAGTTGTGGATTTAAGCTCCTGAAAAAGAGAGTTTATAATCCGATCGGGATCGGAATAAAGGGCGAAAATCGGACTGAGATTTGCTTTGCACGCTTTCATTAACCGTAGTCGATCTACCTTGGGTTTGGATAAGGTTTTCTCATGTGGCAGGATACATCCTTTCCCAAATTCTTCTAGTTTTACCAAGGTCATAAATCCATGCCGTATGGCTTTTCTCTCACATCCCGGGATGGTAAATTCATCCTCCATTGCGTAAAGGCAAGGAGTATCGTCTTTTTGAAATATACCCTTCTTTAGCCAAGATTCAAGGAAATCTTTTGCTCGTGTGTACTGATTTTCAGATTCTACGTCATTTGGTGTGGTTTTCCCCTTAATAATTCTTATTATATTGTAGGGATTGTTTTGGTATAATTTTTTTTTTGCTTCCTCTGAGATCACATCATAAGGTGGGGCAATTACTGAAGAAAGATTGTGTATTTTTATTTGATTATATGTGATACCCATAAAGGGTTTAATTTCCGCCATACTTGATAAACTCCTTAAATCATCTGATTATTTAAAAATGAACTGGTGATAGGATTTACTTTCATTAATGAGTCTTTGACGATTAGAATCGGTGACTATTTCTATTTGAGGAAATGATTGTAATCCATGAGAAAATAATTGATTAATCAATGATTGATAATGAATTAGTTTCGGGGAATTGATGTTTTTTAGCTCCCAATTTTCAATAAATTCAAATATTCCTTTTTTTCCCTGTTCAAAAAAAATATCACTCAAAATAGCTAAAATTATGGCATTACTACTAACAACCCCAATCTCTGCAGCAAAGAGCGCCTCATTATCACCATTAAATGAAAGGGCCACTCCTCCATTCTTTTTTATCCAGTCAATTGCAGCTGCATCAAAAAGATTGCTGCCAATATACATTACCTGTTGAGGATCAATCCCGGTTTTATTAAGGCTGTCTTGAAGGGCTTTTATCTTCTCAACTCCAACCTGAACAGAAATTTGGTTCATTATTTTTCCAATTTGCAATTGTGGGATTTCTCCATTAAGAATTGCCCCAATTTTTTCCAAATAGAGAGTATATTCTCCTTGCAAACAATTTTTCCCCTTACTCAGGGATGGTAAGGGCATGTTAACAATTTCATCTGCAAGATCCTTAATGATTTCTCTCTCAGATTCATTGAGAGGATATCCATCTAAATTGATTTTAGTGCAATAGACTTGAGATTTGTTAACACCAAGAAGATCACAAAAAGAGAGGATAAAGGGTTCATAGAAAGCGCTAATTAAAAAAAAAGGGATATGCTCAATAGATTTGAGAAAAGTTTTTGCCCCCGGCAGAAGTGAAATATGAACATAGGAAAATTCTGCTATTTTTTGGTTAGTACCGCCAAAAGCTTTCAAAAAGGGAAGTAGGTAAATGAGAGATTTCCCTGTTTGACTTGATGAACTGTCTTCCCGTTGATAAAGAATAGATTCGTAGGTTTGTAAGTGTGAAAAAAGGGTGTACCCCTTTGGAATAAAGTATTGAGCAAGTTCCAAAGGGTTATTATTGCGAAAAATAGGCCCGTAGCCTGAAATGGTAAGCTGTCTTTTTTTCACGAAAGTGTCCTTAATGTTTTACGTTTCTTCTATATCTATCTCTTCTTTTTTTTCTTCTTCCGGCTCTTCCTCCTCTTTTACCTCTTCTTTTTCCTCCTCCTCTGTTACCTCTTCTTCAAAATAAATTTTTTTAATTTCTTCTGTCAAACAACAACCTTCCTTTTGTAATTCTTCCTCAAGATAAATTTTATTTTCTTGAATACTGATTACTCCTGAGCTTAAATATTCGATAACCAGATTTACAAAAGGCCATTCCCATACCTCGGTTTTTTCTTTAATAGCTTGGAAGAGTTCGTTGTTCTCGCCTTCAGTTTCCATGATCTGTTTCATTGAGAAGGTTTTCATTTTTAGATCAAAAATTCTCCACCCCTGGAAAAAATTTTTATCTTTTATTGAGTAATTGCAAAAAGCAAGGGGTATCCCTCGCTCAGGGTCTTGTGCTGTTAACAGATGCATTGTCGCGCCTGATTCCAGGGCCCTTGTACCAATTAACTGCCACAGTATGGTAGATGGGTCGCCCGAAGGGCCATCAGGAAGGGTTGGTCTAAATTTGATTACTGTAAAGTTCTCAATAAATTGAGTTGAAGGAGTGAGTTCATAGTCTATGAAAAGAGCAAGATCAATAGGTCGGGATGATATTTGCTGCATCACTCGTTGGTAATATTCCTCTTGCCAGTTTTCTGAGGCACTTTTTTGGGAAAATTCTTCTGAGGAAAATTGAATAATCTCAATCCCTAAATCAGACCATTGTCCTCTTTTTTCTTTTGGGAGATCAAGAAAAAGAAAGGGAATGGAAATATCAGGAAATGAATTTTTTATTGTCTTAATAAGGTCATAGGTTTTTTCATTCTTACCAGAGGTAAACAATCCTATTTTCAAAGCCATATCTTATTTTTTTCCTTCTCATAAACTAATAAATTTTTATAATTTATGGGGTTAATAAATTGTAGATCATCTTAAACCTAGTTTTTTATATAAAATGGGAAAATCAAGATATTGATCAACCAGCTCAATAGCTCTGTTTATTTTACGTTTATCCTTTACTCTAAGGCGATTGAAAATCCCTTCAGTCTTTTCCACGGCAGTCAAGGTATCATCTCTGACCACCATCATAGGAACATTTTGTTCCTCTGCCTTTGCTAAAATGAGGTCATTGGGATATAAATTGCCAGTTAATATAATACATTTTGTAGATGTTTCTAAAGCTGCCAGTTGGATGTCAGGTCTGTCGCCTCCGGTAATAACAGCTTTATTTTTCTTTTGCCTGAAATATTTTAAGGCCTTATTGACACTCATTGCTCCTATGGAAAAACTTTCAACTAATTCCTCAAGACATTCCTCACCGCAAAGAATTTTGGCATCCAAAATCTGACTTAGTTCCCGCACTGTTATTGTGTTTAAAAGATAATCATGGGGGATAATACCTAATACGTCAATGCCCTTATGCATAAGAAAAGGAACAACTCTGCGTTTAATATAGTCGATTCTCTCAGGAGCAACCTGATTTAAAATTACTCCGATTAATCTCTCGCCCAATGCTTCATACGCTCCGAGTATGCAATCCACACAGATATCATTGCTATATTGATTGATCAGGACTACTTTTGCATTAAGGATTTTTTTGATAACGTAGAGGGTGGAAAGATCTAAAAATGCTCCTTCACTGAGATTTCTCGCACCTCCGATTAACATAAGATCGCGACCTTCGGATAATCTTCTATGAGCTTGAAGAATCTTCTCCTCTAAGCCATGAATTTCGTTTTGATATGCCTGGATTACTAAGTCATGAGTAATGACAACCGGGCAGATTGCCTCTAAAGGTTCATTAAGAGAAAGAGCTTTTTCAATGGTGACGGCTTCTTCATCCGTGACTAAATCACCAATTCGTAAAAGAGCCCTCCCAATCGGTTTCATATAGCCATAACGAAAGCCGTCTTTGGCCAATCGGGTCCCGATTCCCAAACAAACCATACTCTTTCCTGAATAACCGACCGTTGAGCCAACATATAAGGAAATCATTATTTTCCCTCCGGAACAAATAAATGACCGTAATTAAGTAGATATATTCGTATCATTATTTAACCCTATCATGACGCTCTCCCGAACCATTATTTTCTTTCCGGCTAAATTGGAGTTATAGTAAACCGTGAATCAACTGCTATTGCCCCCTGGCCGGTTCCGTCCATTATCAGAGGATTAATATCTATTTCTAAAATTTCCGGGAAGTCTATAGATAGTTGTGATAGGCGAAGTAAAGCGTCCACAATAGCTTCAATATCAACTGATCGCTGACCTCGGACCCCTTTTAATAGCGGATAAGATTTAATTTCCATGACCATTGCCCTGGCCTCGTCCTGACAAATGGGGGCAATACGGAAAGAAACGTCCTTCAGGACTTCAACATAAATACCTCCCAAACCGAACATAAGCAGCGGACCAAATTGGGGGTCCCTGGCCATACCCAGGATAACCTCTCGTTCTCCTGAATACATTTTTTGTACTGACACACCGTTTATAATCGCTTTGGGCATAAATTTACGGGCTTTTGAGAGGACCTCATGAAAGGCATTTTGGACATCCTCACCGTTTTTCAAGCCGATCCTGACACCCCCTACGTCTGATTTATGGAGGATATCCGGGGAATCAATTTTTAATACTACCGGATATCCCATCTCCTCGGCTATAGCTGTGGCCATTCGGGAAGTTTCAGCAACGTCGGAGCTGGGGACTTCAAAGCCATAAGCTTGAAGAATTCTCCGCGCTCGAATATCGCCTATATTCAGATTTTCAATTTGTCGTGCCTGATCAATAACCTCCCGGACCTGGTCCTTTTTGCCTATGTAAGGGACAAGAGTGAGAGCAGGTTGATTTTGCCAATTTTGATAATTATACATTGTTCGAAAAGATTCAACTGCGTGTTCAGGATAACTGTAATTTGGAATTTGATATTTTGCTAATCGCTCGATCCCGTCCTTAACTGCATATTCCCCCATAAAAGAGGTTAAGATAGGCTTTTCACTGGTCATGGAAATTTCACCGATAATCTCTGCAGTTTGCCGAATTTCCGTCATTGCCTGGGGAGTGAGAATAATTAAAACAGCATGAACTTTTGGATCTTCCAAAACTGCCTCAAGTGTTTGCTGATATCGATGTGCCCGAGCATCACCCAGGATGTCAATCGGATTATAAACACTTGCTGCCGGAGGAAGGAAGTTAGTTAGTTTATCAGTAGTTTCTTTACTTAAAAAAAGAAGATTAAGGTTACTTTTTTCAGCAGCATCAGCAGCTAAAATACCAGGGCCGCCGGCATTAGTGATAATTGCAAGATGGGGGCCCTTTGGCAATGGTTGATAAGCAAAAGCCAAAGCATGATTAAAAAGTTCTTCAATACTCTTGGCCCTTATGATGCCAGTCTGTTTAAAAGCTGCTTCAAAGGCAACATCTGAGCCAGTGAGGCTCCCTGTATGAGATGATGCAGCACGAGTCCCGGCAGTGGTACTCCCTGATTTAGTAATAATAACCGGTTTTACTTTAGTCACTTGGCGGGCCTTATGGAGAAATTCCTCTCCCTTTTCCACTCCTTCCAGATATCCAAGGATTACTTTTGAATTGGGATCAAAGCAGAGTGCTTCCAGCATATCATTTTCAGTAATATCAGCTTTATTCCCAAGACTGATGAATTTTGAAAACCCGATTCGCTGCCCAACTGCCCAGTCTAAAATAGCTGTGCCCAAAGCCCCGGATTGGGAAAAAAAGGCAATGTTTCCCTTTGGAGGCATTTCTGTAGAGAATGAAGCATTTAAATTATCAAAAGTGTTTATAAGCCCAAGGCAATTTGGGCCAAGCATTCTCATCCCATTTTCCTGTGCACTGGCTACAAGCTCTCGCTCCAATTGCGCCCCTTCTTTTCCGGATTCTTTAAAGCCTGCAGAAATAATGATAACTGCTCTTACTTTTTTTTTCTGACCACAGTGAATCATAGCTTCATTGACATATTTGGCAGGAATTACAATGATCGCTAAATCTATTTCATCTCCTGGAATATCATCAATGCTTTTATAAGTTAATTTCCCTAAAATGCTCTTTGCCTTTGGATTAATTGGATAGATTTGTCCTTGATAGCCGCCAAGAATTAAATTTTTCAAAATTTCATGGCCAACTTTCCCTGGCTCTCTCGATGCACCAATTACTACAACCGATTTAGGAGAAAAAAATTTATTAAGCATTTTTAATCTTCATTAGCACAAGTTAGGCACACTTTTTTATTGCTTTTTTTACAATAACTGTTCCATTTACTGCCCCAGGGACTGCTCCTTTTACCAAAAGTAAATTTTGATCAGATCGGATATTCTCTATTTTAAGGTTCTGCACGGTCACCTGTTTTCCTCCCATACGCCCAGGCATTTTCATCCCTTTAAACACTTTGGAGGGCCATGAGCCAGAACCGATAGATCCCCCGTGTCTTTTATAATCACCTGTCCCATGTGATGCAGGGGCGCCATGAAAACCATGTCTTTTCATAACACCTGCAAATCCTCTTCCTTTGGTGGTGGCTGTAACGTCAACATGTTCTCCCTCTTCAAAGATATCTGCCTTAATTTCCTGCCCCACTTCATATTTTTCTATTTCTGAAGCCTCTAAGCGGATTTCTTTTAATACCTTTTTAGGGCTTATTCCACTTTTTTTAAAGTGCCCCATTTGTGGTTTATTGGTTTTTTTCTCCTTTTTATCTGTAAATCCCAATTGAAGAGCATTATACTGGTCAGTCTCCTTGGTTTTCTTTTGAATGACAGTGCATGGCCCTAATTCAATCACAGTTACCGGAACTGCTTCACCATTTTCTTTGAGAACCTGAGTCATTCCAAGTTTTTTCCCTATTACACCAATCGGCATCTCTATTCTCCTTCATATAGAAATGTAGTAACTATTTTATTAGAGCTACATTCACATAACTATTGATTCGGTTTACTGAAATATAAATCTTTCATTCTAAGCATGAATTGCTTATTTTTTTAAATTAAAGGTCCGAGTATGGCATTTCCCCTAAAAAATGTCAAGATATGAGAAAGAAACTGAGGAAATGATAGGCTGCACCTGTAGCCTAATGCGTAATTGGTTTTTAAATCCTTCTTATTACCTCAGGGCCGCTTACATTTTTTTGTTTGAGCAGTTTCTATAAAGCAGCCGCTGTCGTCGGGTTCATCATCCTCAATCGAAGCGCCCGGGTTAGCTTCATTAGCCGGGCCGGGTTCACCATCCGGGTCATTTTCAGCATCCGGAGCTGATGAGATGCCGAGGCCGGAAGGATCAATTATTATCCCATTTAGCTTTCCATCATCATCTCTCTTTTTTGTCTGGCCATCAGTCAGAGTAATAGTCACCGGGTCTCTTTCTTTATTAAACTGAGCGCTATAAGGATGCCATCCTGCAGTATTACTGTATTTGTACCATTGATAATTATCCAGTGCAGGTTCAGGGAGATAAATGATAACTGTGACTGTATCTCCAGGTTCCTTTACCTTAATGTGAAGGTCAATTAAGCCGTATGGTAAATTTTCCGGTTTATTGGTGGTATCAGTAATGTCATCAGGATCAATCGTATTTAACTGTGTTATTTTTTGAGTAATATTTTCTCCCCCAATGTCTATGATTTTGAGACCGAAAATTTTATCTGTAGAGGACTTTTTGGTGATCCTCTTTATCCTAAAAAAGGTGGGGCTATGGTGGGGCAAAATTGAAATAATAATAAATAAGGGGCCAGACCATTCAACCTAACCCCTTGATTTAATTAGTACGCCTGACAGGATTCGAACCTGTGACCTACGGATTAGAAGTCCGTTGCTCTATCCAACTGAGCTACAGGCGCAAAATAATTAATTGTATCTCTAAATTTTTAACATAATTCCTTTGCAAAAGTCAATAAAAAGGTGTTTGAGGATGATTCGGAGTTATGTTTTTTCTCGTAAAAGGGCTCGTCTGCCAATATCTTTCCTGTAGTACATTCCTTTAAAGTGAATTTTCTCTATTGCCTCGTAGGCCCGCGATATGGAATCCCCTATACTATTTCCAAGAGCAGTCACACCCAAAACCCGGCCACCTGCAGTGATGATTTTGTCTTCTTTTTGAGCTGTTCCCGCATGAAAGACCTCAATTTCAGGAATATGGGCAATTTGATCTAATCCGAAAATAGTCTCTCCTTTGGAATAAGGGCCGGGGTATCCTTCGGCAGCAAGAACAACGCAGGTTGAGGCTTTATTATGCCACTGTATTTTTACTTGATGGAGTTGCTGTTGAATGGTCTTTTGGA
>JAUWIR010000135.1 GCA_030605265.1 Pseudomonadota bacterium
AAATTATCTGCTGATGAGGTCGTCAGCTGGGCGGGCGGGTCCTTAGCAGTAATTGATTGTTTCGGGATACTACCTGATGAGACCATAAGGCGTTATTTTGAGCTTGGTTGTGAGGTTAAAGCTTTAGGGCGAGGTCATATACAAAGAATTAAAAAGTCAGTAAAGAAAAAATCCTACACTGAATAGAACAAATTTTAAAATCAGGGCCCTCTTCTTTTATTATCACCTGATGTATCACTTTGACATTGTTTGAGTCAGGGTAACAATTTTTCACCGCAGAGAACGCAGAGTTAGCAGAGAGAACATAAGAAAAAATTTGCGTTCTCTGCGGTAAATTATAATTTTTTTTAGACATAGGTTTCATAACAGAATGGCTGATCTTCCAGGTCATGAAGACATGAAGGAATAAAAAAAATCTTCATGGTGAAATGAAAATTTTAACAGCTCAACAGCTCAGCAGCTTAACAGCTGTATTTATAGAGGTAGGCAAAAGAGGGAGAATATTGGATGTCAAAATTTATTAGAAGATCTCAAAAAGTTGGCCTTCCTCCGGGGTCTTTAGTTCATTTAGGAGAAAAAAGAGCGGAGAAAATAAAAATAAGCCTGATTGATTATAATGAAAACAATGTCTTAGAGAAGGAGATAGAGAAAGTTGATGAGTGTTTTCCCTTTAAAGATAAACCCTCGATTACCTGGATAAATATCGATGGTCTTCATTGTATTGAAGTTATTGAAAAATTAGGGGAATATTTCGGTGTTCATCCACTTTTATTAGAAGATATTGTTAATACGGGTCAGCGACCAAAGATAGAAGATTTTGAATCCTACTTGTTTATGGTGGTAAAAATGTTTTCATATAATGACCACGCTCAGAAAATACAGTCAGAACAATTTAGTTTAATACTTGGTCAAACTTTTGTTATTTCATTTCAAGAGGAGGAAGGGGATGTTTTTAATCCGGTTAGGGAACGAATTAGAAATGCAAAAGGTCGCATTCGAAAGATGGGTGCTGATTATTTAGCTTATTCACTGCTTGATGCCTTGGTTGATGAATATTTTGTTATTTTAGAAAAAATTGCTGAAAATATAGAGGATTTGGAAGATGCCTTGATTATTAATCAATCAACAATTACTCTTCAAGAAATTCATAATCTGAAAAGAGAAATGATTTATTTACGTAAATCCGTTTGGCCGTTAAGAGAGGTAGTGAACAATTTAGAGCGAGGAGAATCAGCTCTTTTGCAAAAATCTACCCGGATATATTTTAGGGACCTCTATGATCACACTATCCAGGTTATCGATTCTATAGAAGTATTTCGTGATTTACTCTCCGGGATGTTAGATCTTTATTTATCAAGCATAAGCAATAGAATGAATGAAGTGATGAAAGTTTTAACCATATTCGCCTCTATTTTTATACCCTTAACCTTTATTGCCGGTGTTTATGGTATGAATTTTAAGTACTTACCCGAGCTTGAATGGGCGTGGGAATATCCTGCGATTTGGGTAATTATGATTATTATAACTATTTTTATGTTATTCTATTTCCGCAAGAAGAAATGGTTGTAAAGAAGGAAATGATTATTATAGTTGCAACCATAATGCGCCGGTTCCCTTGAATATATTACCACCTGTCATATTGCCGGTTACAAGTAAATTATTCTCTCCATCGTTTAGAACAAGATTTCGGATTTCAAACCGGATTCTCAAATCAGGAGTGTCGTCTTTATCATGGTCACCAATCTTAAAGGGGTGCATTGCTTCCAAAGGGGTATCCAAGGAAATCCCATTGACCTGCGTCAATCTAATTGTACCAATCTCAATATCTTCCACCCTATAGGCATGAGGCAGCTCTATATAACAATTGATATATCTTTTCTGCGTCTGCTGAATGGTTTGGGGGCTAAATTCTACTACCGCCTCTATTATCTCAGCCTCAACCAAGGTTACGGTAATAGTAATTGCGGCAGAGCCTTCACCGGCAGCCTTCGGTGAACTTATTGGATTTAATAACAGTATAAGGAGTAGTAACAGTATAAACAGTGTACTCATTATATCGCTTAATAGGTTTTTCATGCACTAAACCCTCGATAATATTCTATTGATTACCTTTTGGTGCTGATTTGAATTCTTACAAATCTTGGTTGTCCTTGATCCGGTCTTATCATCAAAAGGCCCTCCCATTTCTTACCGCGGTTTTTATCCTCCTGAGGAATATTCAACCCCACTTCTAGGGTCTCGCTCTTGCCTTCATCTATAGTCAACTCCTTCTGTTCGGGAATAATCCAGTTCGGGTCCGGTATCCAACTATAGGAAGGAGAGACAAGAATTCTTTTGTCGGAATCCTTCGCAGGCACCTCGGAAGTTATTTTATATTGGAGCAAGCTATAATCATTATTAATATGATCATTGTTAAATATTTCTATCTGCGCCGTCCTCTCAATTTTACCTAAAGGCACATCATTTAAGGTGACAACACTCGGCTTAATTCCAGTTGGGCCATAAGGTTTGGCAGATAAATCACCTTTGCTTTCAGTCTCAAGAAAATATTGAGGGTAGACGGCCAGATTGACGGCCTCACCCTCCTCGGGTTTACCCTCTATTCCTAAGCCGACGGCCCAATGCTGATTATAATAACTATCATTATCGGGGACCTTTGAATACATCTTGACCTCGTTTATTCCATCCGACTCTATGGTTATCTCATCCCTCTCAAAAAAAAGCCAATGGGGATCAAGTATTTCCGAATATCCTTCGACTTGCTTGCTGCCGGACTTTTGTGGTTGTTTATAGGTAGATAAAAGATAAGTTCGATCCTTATCGCTTTTATTCTCTATCCTCAGAGGCAAAGGTAGTTCATATTTCTTTCCCACGGAAATTCCGCTAAAAAGATACCTTCCCGGTCGCGCACTCAATCTTGTTGCCGGTACCACCGTCTCTTCCTCTTTTTCATTAATATGCAATAGGATCAGACTTTTTATTTCATTCACCAGCCCAGCCTGATGGTATCGCCATCGAATCATTGCCTGGTACTTTTTTCCTAAATATTTCCCCTTATCAGGAATGGATACATTGATATCAGCAATGGCCTTTTCTTGCGGTCTAAGAGAAAAGGCATCCTGTCGAACCTTTATCCAGGAAACATCGGGAACAGCCTCATACCCTTCTTTCATCTCTTTTTCCAAAGGAGTTATAGGTTCAACCTTGATCTTAATGGTTTTCTCATCTCTACTTTTAACAGTTAAAATTTTCTTTCCTTTTATCTCTGAAATATTGTAAGTACGGCCGATCTTTAAATCTTCTAAAACCACCTCCGGAAATATTACCCTAAAACCCTTTGCCCAGGCAGAGTGAATAAAGATAATTGAAGCTAAGAGTAAAAGAATCGGGCAAAATAATTTCATCATTTTTTAGGTAATTTTTCCGTTTCAATCAGTACCCTGGCAAATCTTGACCGCCCTTGATCAGGCTCAATAAAGATAAGTGCCTCCCATTTTTTTTGGTAATGCTCCTTTTTCTTGGGGATTTTTACACTCACTGTCAGCTCTTTACTTTCACCAGGTAAAATTTTTACTTTTTTCCTTTTTGGCCTAAGCCATTTTTTGTTGGGTACCCAAGTATAACCTGAGGTGACAAAAATCTGCTCCCTGGTGGGATCAACTTCAATTACCTGCGAGGTAACGGTATATTTATGAGCTGTTTGATCATTATTATAAAGTATAATTTTCTTTTTTTCTTTTTTTCTTAAAGGTAAATTTTTAAAAATAAGATTGCTCGGCTCAATTCCGATCAGGCCGTGGGGCTTTTCCTCTAAGCCTGTTTTACTCTCCGTCTCAATCTGATATCGGGGATAGACCGCTAAAGCGAGCATCTTACCGGATTCCGGTTTTCCGCTTATTCCCAGGGATATACTCCAATGCTGATTGTAGTATGGATCCTCTTCAGGTATTTTGAGGTACATTTTTACTTCTTGTTTGCTTTGAGGTCCAACAGTTATCTCATTATTCTCAAACCAAAACCAGGTTGGGTCCGGTATTTCCGAATACCCTTTAAGCCATTTTTTGTTCCCCACCCGGGAGGGTTTAAAGGTATTTATTATATAGGTATGGGGATTGATGTCCTTGTTTTCAATAATCAATGCAACCCCCGCTTTTTCATAAAGGCCGAAGGTTTGGCCCGGCTTAACATTTTGAATCATCAATCCGCCGGGTGCAACGCTTAATCCTAAGGAAGGCTTTGGTTTTTCTTCCTGAACAAGTTTTTCCTCTTGTTCATGGTTCACTTCTTGAGCAGAAAGGGTACTAATTAAAAATAAAAAAACTATTAATCCTATAAGTCCCAGTCCTATGAAAATTTTACGTTTTAAGAGAATTTTATTTTTCATTGTCCCCTGAATTATCCAATTTTGAATTATACATTTCGTTATGTATTTATAATTATGGTAACTGAGTCTTGTCTCCTCTCATCCTTTCCGGCGTAAGCCCCGCCCCACCTCAAAAAGGGGCGGGGTATTTTCGCCAATTACCATTTCTTATGGTGTGGTTGCTGTTGCTGTAACGGTCACAAGAATGCTTTGCTGGACGTCGCTAGTACTAGAACTAGGTGCGGTAAAGGTAAGGGTATAATCTTCAAAACCAGTAGTTGGATCTACATTAGTCGCAAGTACTGTGTTAGATCCTGTTAAATTTGTTGCGGGGTCATCAAGTGCCATTATAAATTGATTAGCGGCCGAAGATCCACCAGGCAACCAAGTACCGGGTGAACTGTTACCTACTTTGATACCAAAATCTTCGTTAACGTTGCCCGTATTTGTGGCTGTATATGCTTGGGCACTGCTTTCCTGTCCAGCAGTCATTGTTCCAAGCACCCATGGATCATCTCCCGTTATTGTAACTGCAAGATTTTGCAGGGTAACGGTAACCGTGATTTCAGCTGTATCCGCTGCCTCTGCCCTCATTATACCAAAGCCAACGATTAAAACCAGAGCTGTTAAAACTACGAATAATTTTTTCATTTTTTTAACTCCTTTTTTCTCATAAAATTAGGGAATAATAGAATTAAGGACTATTTTATTAACATTTAGTTGTATACTATCACCTCCTTTTCCTTTGGAAGCTTTAATAACGCCCCCTTTAAATTTAATCCCCTATGATGAAACCTTCTATGATAAAACGGCCTTTGTCCGCGAATTGCCATGCTTAATCCTCCCCTTTATGGTACAGCCTGGGCCCCGACGGTTATAACGATGGCCTGCTGCACGTAAGTGGTTGTTGATGGGGGTGACTTGAATTGCAGCCATAGCGCCCTCTGCCCGGATTCCGGAACATTGGCTCCGTCGGCTGACGAACTCGAACTACAAAATATGGTAGTGCTTGCCGCCCTGGGGCTGGCAGATATTATCACATCGTCATCCGTCCCCTGGTTAAAATCTCCTGCCACTATTAAATCTATTGGAGTAATTAAAGAGGCAAATACCCCGCCCATGACAAAGGTATTTGCAAGTGTATTGCCGTTTTCCGTGGTTGCCGCAAACCAGCTCCCTCCTGAATCAGTTACTTGTAAAGTGAAGGTTGCCGTCTCGGTGCCCTCGTTAGTCACTGTAATTTTTTCAAGCGGGGTCATGGTAGTCACAGAGTTGGCCTCCACAATTCCCAGGCTCCAATAATCAGGGGAAACCGACACACTTACTTCAGTCATTACTGTTAGGCTGTTATAATCTTTGTTATTGGTTTCATCCGCCTCTTGTATAACGTCATCCGGGTCTACGACCACCCAGATATTATAAGACCCGGAAGTGGCAGGTATCCATTGCACAGCGGCGATGTCGCTTTCTCCGGCTGGAATGGGCTGAAGATAATTGATTCCGATTAAATTGGCGACATAATCAGGGTCGCCGTCATAAAACTCAACGGTTGCAAGTCTATTCATATCAAATATTTTGAAGGTAGCATCACCGGAGACACTGATCCAGCTGCTACCTGGATTACCCATTAGCGCTCCATCAGCATAAGGATTGCCACTGTCTATGAGCCAGGCACTTTGAAAAGAACTAGAACTTTTAGCCACTATCCAGTAAATTGTATTGCCGCTCAAAACAGGGGGAGTACTGAAAGTAAAATCATACCATTTAGAGCTATTAATGGTGTTAGAATTAGATGTAGAATCAGGTACTACAGCCCCACTTGGAAATCCTCCTCCATCAGTCTGTATTTCAATATTGACATTAGGATTAGGACCGATAGAAGATACTTTCCATAGAGATAAAGCTATTTTGCTCACAGTAATATCTTGTGGGCCCACAAGAAACGATTGGGCCATCGATAGTCCGTTGTATACAGGATAGCCGCTTCCACTGTCGCTTGTCTGTGACATTAAAAGCTCTGTGCCGCTATAACCTATGCCGTCGTTATGGATTTCAGCTGAGATGGTAATTGTTTCTCCAACCGAGGGTGTTGAGTCGCTAAAATAGATATCTTCGGTGCCGGTCAGGGTCAGATCCGGCTCCAGCCAGGTTATTGACGTCTCGGGGTCACCCATCAAATTGAGTGAAAAGTAGCACCAGCGTTTGGCCCCTATTGAGGCCAAACCTATGAGGTCTTCTTTAGAATCCTGTAAAGCTCTTCCTGCATTTTTTATATTTTCATTAAATACGGCATCGAAGAATTCTATGTCAAAAAGCTGGGAGGGACCATTGGTTGACCCAGGAGCATACCAACCATATCTACTATTTCCGATATAAGCAAAAGCGGCCCTATTATTTTCAGCAGTAAAATGTTCGGAAATGGCATCGTCAATAAGATAACTACCTGCCGTGGTCGATCTATTATCAAAGGCATTACAATAACAACCCTGGCTATAGGCAAAAAAATAGATAGTGTTGGAGAGAGCATCGACTTGTGAGTTATTCAAGCCCATATTATAAGTATTATTGGCGTGGCCCTGATGATTAATTACATGATATTGACTGCTGTTCATAGCATTAATAACAGCGGTCGCACTAAAAGTACCGTCTCTTTGATAAAGCGACTGTCTCGTCCACGACCCGGAAGGGAAATAATGATAGACCTCATCCTTGCAATCCCCACCATAGGTAGGATAATCGTCCATCTGTTCCCCAATTAATAAAGCCTTATTTCCAGGTGTTGATTGTTCATAGGCTATTATCTTGCTGATCTGATTTATTGCCTCTGCTGTGGTGTCGCAAGGGATCCTTCCAATATAAACTTCCGCCAAGAGGTCTACATCACCCCCTCCCTCTCCGTCATTATCCTCACCATATACCCCATCTCCATCATTATCCCAAGAGCCGTCAAGGGCGACAAAATATAGATCGCAGGGGATGTCTGTGTCAGTTATGGGATCACCATCCTGCGGTACTTCGCCGTAAACGCCCCTGTGGGGGATAACGGCCCCTCCATCACCGTCGCCGTCTCCGCCCAACAGCACGTAATTGGTGCCCCAATTGGTATAAGCATCATTTATAAAATTGCGGATGCGGGTTTGGTTGTCTACCCCTCCGTCCGGTCGAGTTCCATCATATTCGCTATAAATCCACTCCACAGTAACCACTGCCGAGGTAAGGCCTTTTGAAAAATATTTATGGTCGGCTAAAACCTGAAAGGTGCTCTCAAGGGCTGCTGTAGTAATAATGACATACTCGTAATCTCCTGGAGACAATGAGGAGGTTGCCGCTGTTCCTTCAGTTAAATCGATTTCTCCAATCCCGAAGGTTTCTTCAGTGTAAGAGTTTATTATCGAAGGATTGTCTATCAGCCTCTTTACTTGGGATACATCCTTTGGCAAATTCCTGCAAGGAGCTTTGCGGGCATATGTAGGACCGGATGGGGAGGTAATCACCTTCAGCTTTATGTCCGGATAATATGAAATTTCACCTAAGGTAGGGACATATTGAAGGGGATAGAGATTTACTATGAGGATTTTATAACCTTTAAAGAATTGGGTTGAAACCTCGGAGTAAAACTTGCCGGGGAAAGGAGCTGATGAGGTGTATATATCACTGTCGGGTTCAGTCTCAACCATCAAATCCGGGCGGCTTATAGGTATCTGTTGCTTGCCATATTCAATTTTAAATTCTCCCTCCAAGGTTATTTTTTTACCAGGGATGACTGCGATGCTTTTTACACTCCTGCCCTCGGGAATGAGAATTTTTGCTGTTTTCACGGGTAAAATGGGCAGACCCGGCTCATCGAAAAATGTAAGCGTATTCATTATCTCGATTGAATAATATTCTTCATCAACTTTTTTAATTTTTGGTCCTGAAAATTTATATTTTAGCTCAATTTTTTCTTTATTTGCAGGTGTTAATTCCACCGGCTTTTGAGATGAAGATTGTTTATTCTTGCTTGGATCAGACACGCTAATGGTCTTATTGGTGAGATAATAGCTTTCTTCAATTTTTTTATTATCCGAGGGTGTTACTCCCTTTGCCCCATAGGATAAAAAAGGTAGGACTACTATGAAAAACACAAAAAATAAAAGGTAACGTTTATTAAATTGTATTTTTAACATTTTTGAGCCCCGCGGGTATTGTTCATTTTTTCTCCGGGAACCACACCTATGTTTAAATCTTTATTACTTTGAGGAGATTGTAGAGTATTTTGAAAAAACAAGAAAAAGAGAGGAAATAGTAAAAAAAATATAATAATTTTCACTTAAAAATTTCCCCCTCTAGCCCCACCGAAGGGCTGGATTTTTTATAATTATTAATAAATTGTGCTCTTTAATCTTTAAAAATTTATAATAATATAATTGAATCACAAAGCTAGTGTTTGTATTTGAAAAGCAATTACTATACCAATTTTTATCTTTTAGGCTTAATAATTTTAATAAAAAAGAATAGGAATCCGATCACATTGAATTATAATGTGTTAAGATGAATAGAAATTATTTTCTGCAAGATTGAATTTGTTTTGCTAGGGAAAGATGGAAAAAGGCAAGGTGACTAATTATGAAAAAAAAGTCATATTTGGTATTTCTTAGATGAATATTATGAATAAATTTTCAATAATTATAAAAACTTATTTGATGTGAAATATTTTTCATCAAAAAGAAAAGGATTTTTTATTGAAATTCTTTTAGAAAGTTACGCAATGCTGAAAGCCCGCCCTTTTCAAAGACTCGCAGGATTGCGCTACCAATGACGGCAATATCCACTTTTCCCTGCAAAAAGGCAAAATCTTC
>JAUWIR010000291.1 GCA_030605265.1 Pseudomonadota bacterium
TAATGGGTTTTTGTGATTTCGCATTAAGGCCGTATTTACACAATTCTATAAGCATACATTTCTCATAAATACTTTCAAAAAAGCCAAATCCCATCTTATTATAAACACGATATGCATACCCAATAATTTGTTTCTGTCAATTCTCTACATTCCATAACCTCCTTCAGGTTGTGTTAAATCATTTTGATTAACTGGATTTTAAATCATGTTTATCCTGTTATCCTGTCAAATCTTTTTTTTCATCAGTGAATCTAAAAGTCTAATTGCACAGGTTGAATTATTGTGGGAAGGAGTGTCTTTAGGTTACATAATCATGGTAATCTAACCTCATTCTTCATCCTTCATAATTCATACTTCATACTTCATACTTCATCCTTCTCATCATACTCCATTTTCGGCCTTGGTGAATAATGGCCTTAGCGCGTTTAATGAGGCGATAATAGCTGAACCATTACTGATAATAGTTGTGCCTACCGGACCTAAAACACCAAATAGGGCAAGAGCTATAGCGCCGGTATTAGGATAGAGATTCAGTTTCCAGTTTTGCCGGATAAGGGCCATAGATTCTCGTGCAATGGCTATCGCCTGAGGAAGTTTTTGAAGATTTCCGGAAAGAAAAGCCACATGGGCGGTTTCAATAGCCACATCCGCTCCGCCTTTAATGGAAATTCCCACATCAGCCTGAACAAGGGCCGGGGTATCATTTATTCCATCACCAATTACCGCCACCCTATGTCCTTTCTTTTGTAAGGATTTCACTACTTCCGCTTTTTCCTCCGGAAAGGCTTCGGCAATATAGTGAGAGATGCCTAAGGTTTGGGCCACATTTTCAGCAATAGCCGGATGATCGCCTGTCAGCATAACTATGTTTTTAATCCCTTGCCTGCGAAGGGTTTTAAGGACATTTGGGGTTTCCGGTCTGATCGGATCAGTATAAATGAGCAGAGCGATCAGTGTTCCATCAAGGGCAACAAAGAGTGGCGCTGCCGCTCTTCCATTGATGTTGAGAATATCTTTATCCGCTTTACCAACAGGAATTTTTTTTTGCTCCATAAAGCGGTGACAGCCCACCAGAACTTCGGCGCCCTTAACAGTAGCCTCTATGCCAAGACCTATGGTATATTCCGAGGACTCTCTTTCAGGTATGGCAAGCCCTCTATTTTTGGCTGATCGAACAATGGCCTCAGCTACCGGGTGAGTGAGTCGATTTTCTGCTGCCGCAGCCATGGTAAGAATTTCATCAGGGCTGATTTTCGGATAATAGGAAATAATATCAATTACTTCAGCGTCACCTGTGGTCAGGGTACCTGTTTTATCAAATACTATGGTGTCCACCTCAGCCAGAGTTTCCAGATATTTCCCCCCTTTAATCAAGATCCCTTGGCGGGCCGCCTTAGCGATTGAGCTTAATACTGTGGTGGGGGCGGCGATTCGAATACCTGTCCCATAATCGACAATGAGAAGTGAGACAGTCTTATTTATATTCCCTGTGCCAACAAGGAAGGCCCCTGCACCAAGGAAACTCCAGGGTACCAGCCTATCAGCAAAAAGCTCGGCATAATTTTGCACCTTGGTCTCTCGCACCGGGGCGTTATTCACCAGATGAATGATTTTTGCTTTAGTAGTGTCGGCCCCTGTTTTTTTTGCTTTCAGGTAGAGTTTTCCCTCTCTTACGACGGTCCCTGCATAGACATACGACCCTTTTTCCTTTTCAACCGGCATGGATTCTCCAGTGAGGATCTTTTGGTCCACAGTCGCTTTTCCCATGAGGACAGGGCCATCAACAGGGATAAGCTCCCCCGGATAAACCACCACTTCATCTTTTGGTTGTATCCGGTCAACTTTAATGAGCATTTTTTTGCCTTTGCGCACTACCCAGGCGGATTGTTCATGACCATCAAATAATTTTTCTATAGCCTTGTGAGACTGTCTTACAGTGGCGTCTCGGATAAAATTGCCCAAAGAGATAAGCCATACCATCGTGGCTGCCGTCATATATTGTCCTTGGCCTAAAAGTAAAGTAGTTGCTGAGGCATCAAGGGTATCAACATTAATTTTCCCTTTTTGAAAAAAGGCCTTAAGGGCGCATTGAAAGATAGGAAGGCTGGCCCCTAAAAGAAACCAGGGAACCAGGGCGGAATCCCAGAATATGCCAGAAGCTACTGCAGCAGTGGAGAGTACTAAGGGAAGTGGAGATGATGAATTGCACTCATCCTGTGTCCGATGAGAGAAACTGTTGGATTGCTTCAGCTTGTCGGGGGATAATTTTTGGCAAATAGTCAGAAGTTCATCCCGGGTAATTATCTTTGGGTCATAGTGGAGTATTACACAACCACAGAAATCATTCATCCTCACCTTTTGAATTCCCTGCTTATTTTTTAAAACCTCTATCAAGGCTTTAGAATCTTTTTTCGGATACGGGGCCAGGTATAAACGTAAGCGACCAGTTATTGAATGAGCGATACGATAGTGAAAGGACATATTTTACTTCCAGTAAAATGAATTTTTATTCAGATAATTTATCTAACAATTCCAAACCGGTTTTGACCTTTTCCACATTAATTTTAGGAAAAAGAGTGGTAATCGCCTCAGAAAGAGAAGCCGGAAATTCTGTAGATTTTAACCTTTGCCGATCATAAACCAATAAAACACTTCCTGTTAATGGATTTGCTTCAACCTGCCTGATGCCGGAGGTAGTGGAGAGTTTTTTTTCAATAGCAGAGGCTAAAATAGGGTTGTGTTTTAATCCGTCAATTTTGAAGCGAATCCTCCCGGGGAGGGCGTGGACAATCTGTATTCCCTCAATATTTATTCCAGTTATCTAAAAGCCCCCTTCCTTTAGCTTTTGGTAATTATTCTGCAGGTTGGGGTTGCGTAGCCGGGGGAATGCCAGGTGTTTCTTCCTTGCCGGCTTTAGTGCTTTCCGCTTTTACTTCAGCCACCATATCATTAAACTGCTCGCTCATTTCAGCAGTCAATTCCTTCATTTTATTACTAACTACCAGGCCTCCTTTGATAGCAGATTTAATGAGGGGCCGTCCCACATTCATCAAAACAGGGAGAATTTTGGGTGCAACCATGGCCACTCCCACTCCAACTAAAACACCAGGGACCCATCCTTTAAACATATCATCCAATAATGCCATAAAAAAATCTCCTTTTCCTTTTAATCTCCTCTTTACCCCACAATATGAGGAGATATTGGTTTTCCCTAAAATTTTAGAACACATTAGATTACATAGTAATATTGTCTTTCGGAATATTTTTTCCATTCTTACTACAGCGCTTGCTTATTCCAAAATTAGTTTTTTTATTTTTCACTTTGCCTTTCTCAAAGCGTGGACTCATAAAAATTATGGAAGAATACATAAAATTTATGGACCCCCTTTTTTATTTTGATATTTTTACAGAAACTTATTTCCTGTAAATATAAAATAATGAAATATTTTTGGCAAAAAATATGCTTATACTATTAAAAACAAAACACTGTTTTGAAGAATAAAACAATAAGCATTTTTAAGAAAAAGGAGGGGTCTTATGAGGTTTGTTAATATTATGATAAAAATACTCCAGCATGAGAGCAGTAAGTCAAAAAGATTAAAAAAATTTCCTATTATCAAGAATTCAAAATTGATGAGGTTGGTTAAATCCGCAGATAAGGTGAGGAGTTAAATTAAAAAGTTTTTTATGGCTATTCATATCTTTAAATTGGTACTGCCACAGATAGACAACAAGAGGCAAGGCCGTTGATCTTGCCTCCTGTTGGTTCTCATAATTAGAAGAAACTTTTGTTTCTGATCTTAGTAAAAAAATAATCCTTTGTTTTGTTTACTTTTTATAGCTGTGTATTAATATTTGAGAAATTTCCGGTCTGATTATTCTTGGATCAGGCACCTGGCCCTTCTTTAACATTTCTCTCAATACTCTTCCGGAGATGGAAACAGGTTTCCAACCTTTTTGTTGATGCGCATCAACAAGACCAACATGGCCCAACTCTTCATAATAGGCCGCAAAACCAACATTTACATTTTCAATGAGGAGCTCGCCATCCAGGTCCTCAAATTTTCTTTGTGCCTCCAATGGGTCCCAGATGTCAGTGCCGTCATCATAAGGGGCATCCGCGTGTTTTCGGCCAATGATTATATTGGTAAAACCAAAATTTTGTCTATATATTCCATGCATAATGGCTTCTTTTGGTCCGCCGTAAAACATCTTTATATCAAGCCCAAGGATAATAAATTGATCATTGATGTCATAGCCCTTCTCTTTCCAAAGCGCCAGATCCTTGTCCCCGCCATCGCCTAAAAGTTTATTATCTGTGAGGCATTTGTAACACTCCATTCTGGTATTTGCGTCAACATCATCGGATTTGGTCTCACCAACTAAAGGATTTAAGACAACGCCCGTGAAATGTCCCTGGCGGGTAACTGTCTCCATACCCACAACCATGGCATATTCATGAGCACGATGGAGAGGATTTCTCGTTTGAAAAGCAACAATCTTTTCCCATTTTTTCTGTATAAATAATTCACGGGTTTTTTTCGGGGGAAGAATGTATTCACCAAAATGGGGATTAGGCTTTTGAGGCAGCGCCCAGACTGAGCCGCCGAGTAAAAAATCTCTTGGATCATCATTCATAATTCTGGCGCCAGGATGATCATCTCGCCGGGTACCATAAACCGAATCATTATATCTTTCTTTGTCAAAAGGGAAAACATCTGATACCGTCAATATCCCAACGATATCTCCGGCCGCTGATTCAATGGCAATATCTTCTCCTTTTTCGATTTTTTGCGCCTGCTCTTTGGCAACAGGAAAAGATAAAGGGATTGACCAAGCATATTTTTTCCCTTCTCGTACAATTATCTCTTCATCAAGGACCCGGTTGAACTCATCTTCTCCCATTGGGCCGGTTAAAGGAGATAACCCGCCATCGGCAATTCGATTAAGTGTTGATAGATCTGCATTACTAATTTTATATGTTTGAAGGCCTTTAGCTTTTTTTAGGGCCTCTTCCCCCTTATCTTCCGGAACAATCCTGTCTACCGGCTCTTTTAATCCTCCATGCACTGGATAACTTCCCATTATTTTCTCCTTCAGGTGATGGTAGTTTAGTCAAAATAGCCCTTCATTTTGAGGTAGTCTAATACTCTGTTTGCGCATTCCTCTGCACTATGTTTGCCGGAATCTACTATCAATTCAGGTTCCCCCGGTTCTTCATAGGGAGCGGATATACCGGTAAATTCTTTTATTTCACCTGCTCGTGCCTTTTTGTAAAGCATTTTGGGATCTCTTTGTTCACAGATCTCCAGATCGCATTTTACAAAAATTTCAATCATATCCCTATCTTCTACAATACTTCTTACCCTGTCTCTATCTTGGCGATAGGGTGAGATAAAAGCAGTAGAGACAATTACCCCTGCATCAACAAACAATTTAGCCACCTCTCCAATACGCCGAATATTTTCAGTCCTATCTTCAGGAGAAAAACCCAAATTGCTGTTTAAGCCAAAACGAATATTATCGCCATCCAGAACGTAAGTATGTAAGCCTCTGTTAAAAAGTTTTTTTTCAACTTCATTGGCTATGGTAGATTTTCCACACCCTGAAAGTCCGGTGTACCACAAGATCACCCCTTTATTTGTATTCTTATTCTCTCTTTCATCCCTGCCCACTAATCCATTGTGCCAGGTTATATTCTTGCTCTTTGGTTCACTCATTGTTTAACTCCTGTATCAACATTTAGTCAGAAATAAAAAAACCTCCTGCAGAATCCTGTTAATCCTGTCTAATTTGAATATGTTAACATAAAAAAGCTCTGAACTCTACCAGGAATTTATCCCTTTGATTAATGGCGAAAACCGAAGAAATGTATTAATAGGTTTTAATTTGAAAATTGCTCCCTTAATACTATTCCGCCAATGCCATTACGCTTTAGAGCAATTATATTTAACGATTATTACCGATATGCTTTGAAAAAAATTGAATAAATTGATTTTTTCTATAAGTCATGCTATGTTTTCATTATGACGTATTGAGCATAAATTAATTTTACTCATAATTAGGTTAAAAAAGGCACAGAGGCACAAAGCTAAAAAAAAA
>JAUWIR010000017.1 GCA_030605265.1 Pseudomonadota bacterium
ATGAGTATGGCGCTAAACAATAAGATAAGTGGAATAAAAACTTGTAAATGTGAAGCGCCAATTCCAAATTCTGAGGGCATAAAGCTTTTCCTTAAGATAATATTATTTTTTTCAGCTACTTTTGAAGGAAGTTTACTTCATAAGCTTTGATGCTCACTTTGCTGGGGTGGGAAGGAGCTCCCGTAACCTTTTTTTGTAGTGAAAAGGTGTTAGGTATTACTAAACTTTAATGAAATTATCTATCCTTTCAAAGTCATAATTTTCCTTGTATCAAGTGTGCCGTAGGTTTCATATATTTTTATTGCTAATGATAAAGAAATGGCTGTTACACTTACACTTACTACAATAGCTGTAAGAATTAAGGCAGAGGGTATTGGGTTTACTAAAGCTACATGACCCGCTGCTGCATGAGCTACTTCTTCAGCAGTCACTTCTGACGGGCCTGCCCATAAATGGCTGGCGACCCCAAGCCGTACATCTGCTGCAGCAATAAAAAAGAGATATACGGAAGTTTCTAAAATATTCATTCCGATAATTTTTTTTATTAAATTTGGTTTGACAATTAGTGCATAGAGGCCAATACAAAATAAGATGACCGTCACTATATAATCAATTCTGGAAAGGATCATTTTTATCCACATCCGACCATCTCCTTTTGTAAGGTAATTTTTTTTCACTTTTAGAATAATTTTCCGGTCTTTCTACTTCTAGAAAAGTATAGAAAAACTCTGTTGAAATACAGGCTACTGTTAAGCCTACACCAAGATTGATCCAAAAAAGAGCGCCTCCGCTTAAAAGTTCACCGAACATCCCTTGTGGACCTATGCCGGCTACTTTATTTGCCAGGAAATGATACCCCATAAGAATACCTATTATTCCTATAGCCATATATAAGTAAATTCCACAGCTAGCCAAGCATTTTAAAGGATAACTAGGAACAGCAACTCTCCCGTCCTTTCTATTGAAAGCAAGAGCATATAAGATGAAGGAAGCCCCTATGGCCACTCCGCCCTGGAAACCACCCCCTGGTGTTAAATGGCCATGCACAATGAGGAAAACTCCAAAAATCATAATAAAAGGACACATCATTCGGGTAACTTGCCGAACAACTATACTTGTCTGATATTCGTTATTTTTTTTTGCTGTGCCCATGTGTTTAAGTTTCCTTTGTGCCAATAATTGAAAGTACTCCTATGAGGGCAGTGAATAAAACAACAGTCTCAATAAGAGTATCATATGCTCGGTAGTCAAATATGGTAGCGGTAATAATGTCAAGGGCCCCTGTATCTCCCGGACTATGGCGATTATAATGAAGGGCGATAGAATCTGCGTGTTCGACAACCTCTTTTTTACTCATCTCAGAGGGAACAAAGTCAGCATAACCAGGCATATGAGGGTCTCCTATGGGAGCAAAACGTAAAACTACAATGATCATACTAAAGGCAAATATGGTAAAGAGTATTGCAGGCATAAATTTTTTCACCAGCCGTCTCCTTTATTCTTACTAATCGTCTTCTCTTCTTTTTGTTTTACACAAAGTTGCCACAAAAAGGATACTCGATATCCCCGCGCCTACCGCAGCTTCCGTCATGGAAACATCTATTGCACGAAGAATGCTGTAGGTCAAGGCAATGGTAAAGCTATAAGCGCTATAAATAATCACTGCATCCAATAAATCTTTGCACATAATAGCGGCTAAAGCTGTAGCCACTAAAAAAGCTAATATTACCAAATGGGCCAGAACCAATAGATCCATAAATTTTATTTCTTTTTATCTTGGTCTAAAACGTGAAAAGTGGTCTCTTCAACCCATTGGGTTTTGGTTTTAAAACAAAAACGTAAAATACTATGCACGGCAATGGGGTTGGCGAAGAGCATGAAAATGATTATCACTAAAATTTTTAAGCTTTCAACAGGATTTATGGTTAACCAGTAAAACCAGACTCCAAACAATGATAGTAAAAACCCTGGGCTGTCACCTTTGCCTGCTGTATGAGCACGATTATAAGGGTCCGGCATTCTGATTACTCCAACTGTTGCCGCTATGAAGAAAAATAATCCTCCAATTATGAAAATTCCCGCTAAAAGTTTGAGCAATGTTGTAAGATATATCATCATTCACCTAAATCTCTTTGTTCAAGATATTTAATAAAGGCTAAGGTGGTAATATAAATTAATAAAGCATAAAGCATGGCAATATCTAAATATGAGCCTTTTTGAAAAATCGCTGCTAAAAAGACAAAGGCTGTAACTACTTTAGTCCCAACAACATTTATACCGATTATTCGGTCCGCTGTAGTCGGCCCGAGGATAGCCCTATAAAGACAAAAGAAAATAGTACAAGAGAGGATCAATATGGCTAATTTAAGCAAAAAGGCTAATTCAATCATTCTTTCTCCCATAAATATGTGAGATCCTATCAACGAATCCCCCTCCCTCAAGAATGTCTCTTACTGATTCCTGGCTGATACAATGGACCCAAAATATGCTTCCTTCTTCTGTTTTTTTGGCTTCAATGGTTATAGTACCAGGTGTAAGAGTGATGGAGTTTGCATTCAGGGCGATTTCGTCATCTTCTTTTAACGGCGTCTTTATTTGAACAATACCAGGAGAAATTACTATGTTTTTTCTCATAACTCTTCTGGCTACATCGATTCCAGCTAGAAAAATATCAGCTAATAAACGGCTAAAATAAATTCCCAGCCGAAATAATGTTTTTATATTTGCATATTTTTTAATTTCATCAGAGGTAAAAATATTGTTCGGATAAATTGCGGTAATAATAACAGCAGAAATTAAGCCCAATATAATGTGCTCAATTAGATTTATTACGCCTAATTTTGAGTAAATGTTGGATGGGAATGAAATGGCCATCCAAAAGAGGAAAAGGAAAAAAGTTGATACTAAAAATTCATTTCGACTTTTCCTTTTGATTGATATTTTCAAAACCTCTCCTTAAGTAATGTAAGGATCACATATCCATAATTTGTTAAAGTTACGAGGATATCTGCTGGGGTTTCATTGATTATTAAGAACTTATCATACCGATGGTCTTTTTGTCAAAATTATTTTTTTAAGTTTGTCTGAGGACAGTCCACTCAAATAAATATTCAGATTTAGCACTCTATTTGCGTTGTATTACTTGAAATTCGATAATATTTTTATTGAATAAAGACCCTCCATTATAAAATTTGTTTGCAAAAAAAGTTCATAGTATCATATTATTTATATTGACAGATTTGGTTTTTTTTCACTATAGTTTATGATAGGAAAGAATAGGGAGAAATATTTTTTTTAGCATTTTGTTCTTTACTTTGTGGGGTTTAAATACAGCTGATAAGCTAATGAGCTGTTAAATACGGAACGGCCATCGGCTTAACAGCTTAGTGGCTGTTTTAATAACTGTTTTATCAAGAGAAGGGATGGTAATTAAAGAAATATCATGAGTTATTTTACGGGACAAGATGTTGATATGACAAAATTTCTTCAAGCATGCATCAATCGAGATGAGGGAGCTTGGGATGAGTTTGTCACAAAATATAGTAAGTTAATTTATAATTATATTATTAAAACCTTAAAGAGGTATAATTTTCAATTCCAAACAGATGAATGGGAAGAGGTTTACAATCGAATCTTCGCTTCTCTTTTAGAGCATGATTGCCGGCGGTTGCAGAATTTTAGAGGGAACACTGAACGATCATTTACTGCTTATCTGAGGGAAATTTGTTTTCATAATACCATAGATTTTCTTCGTGAGAGGAGAACCTTTTTAGATATTGAGACAGTTCCTGAATGTTCATCTCGGAATGTTGGGTATAATAATCTTGATTTAAAGCAGCTTCGTAAGATTATCGCGGAATTAAAGAAAGAATTGAATCCACGCCATCAGCTTTTTTTTAAATTACTATTTGAGGATGAATTGTCTTCTGAAGAAATTAGCAGGATCATGAATTTAAAACTGAATGCCATTCATCAGCTAAAGTTTCGTTTGGTTAATAAGCTCATTCAAATTGCCCAAAGAAAAAATTTATACAAGGAGTTAGAAATCTTCATAAGGGATTTTTAGTGAATTCGTCTAATGAGTCGATAAAAGGATTCAAAATGGGGAAATTATATAATATGAGTTATTAGCTGATAAATGTAAGGAGTATGATATGGAAAAAGAAGTTGATAAATTAGAAAAGATTTTGCAGGAGATTCCCTTCATAAAAGAGGATGATATCCCTCAGCGAACTCTGGATTGTTTGGCCGAGGAGAGGCTGGAAGAGTATTATCAGGGGGCTTTATCCAAATCGGAAAGAATGAAGCTTGATAAACATCTTTTAGGCTGCAGATATTGCCGTCAAAGGCTAGTTATTTTTGACGATTTAACTGTTGGTGAATTTGTAGAGGTGCCTGGAAGATTAATTGCCAAAACAAAACAATTAGATTTGGGAAGTTCTCGACGTATTTTGGAAATTGTTCTCTCTTCTACTCGCAAAGCTATCAGAATTATTAAAAACACTGGAGAATTGCTGACCCCTTCTCTTGTATTGCAACCGGCACGAGGGCAAGAAATAAAGGAAAAACATGATCAATTATATGATTTTGTGACTATCTCAAAAGAATTTGAAGATTTGAAGATGGAGGTACAAATAGAATGCATAAATGATGCTTATAAGGTAATCCTCAATGCTTCAGATCCTGATAGTAACATACCTATAACAGGGGCTCGCTTAGCGCTTTACTCTGAAGGCAGGGAACTTTCTTCGGTTGACGAGAGTGAGGCAATTTTTTATTTAAAGCTTAGACAGTATTTAATAAAAGTTCTCTTTGACGAAAAAGAATTAGGGGAAATTCATTTGGATCTGCGGGGCGTATCTTAAAAGGATCGCCCTAAAAAATTTGTGGGTAATGTGGGTAACGAGTAATGAAAGAGTCGCTGTATTTAGAGATTTCTCGCAAAGATGAAAATTTAGAAATTTGTCTGAGCGAGGGGGAACAGACCATTGTGCATTATGAAGAATGCCGTGTTCCTGCCAAGGATTTGCAGCGCAGATCCAGTGAGCTTCTTCATCTTCTCAATTCAGTTTCCCGGCAAGGGAAAATCCCTCCTGTAGTTTTTCAAGAACTCCAACAGATAGGGCAAGTGTTATTTAACGAAATTTTTCCTCTGAGTATTAAAAAAGAACTGGCTGACACGAAATCCAAAGATCTTATTTTGAAAATGGATAATCGGCTTGTTCAGATTCCATGGGAATTAATGTATAATGGGGAAGAATTTTTCTGTGAACGATTTAATGTTGGGCGGATGGTAAAAACCCAACAAATGATTTCAGGGGGAGTAAAAAAATCCCTCCATTCCCCTATTAAGATGTTAATCATTGCTGATCCAAAAGGAGATTTACCCTCAGCATATGAGGAAGGAAATAAGCTTCGAGAAAGTTTTAATCTAAAGACTGTTTCAATGACAGTCATCAGCTCTGAAGTAAGTATTGAATATTTGAAAAGAAGGTTACTTCATTTTGATTTTATTCATTATGCCGGGCATGCAGACTATGATCTAAAAGATCCTTCGCTAAGTGGCTGGATATTAGAAGACGGAAAATTTACTGCTTTAGACATTCGCAAATTTTCAGGCACTAGTTCCATGCCGGCTCTTGTATTTTCAAACGCTTGCCAATCAGGAACTACGGAAGAGTGGCAGGTGGAAGCATCTGTAGAAGAAAAGATTTACGGGCTGGCCAATGCCTTTTTATTAGCTGGCGTTCAGCATTATATCGGCACTTTCTGGAAAGTACTGGATGAGCCCAGTACAAAGTTTGCTATAGAATTTTATCGTGAACTTTTTGCTGCCCAAAATATAGGGCAAGCCATGCGGTCAGCTCGCCGGAAGCTAAAAGAGCAGTATGGTCGGGAAAATGTATTTTGGGCCAGTTACCTTTTATATGGCGACCCAACGACTCAATATTTTAAGGGTCTTCAATCTGAAAAATTCAAACAAGAATATCAACATTTACCTCCTTCCATAAGTATTTCACCCACTTCTTCCGCAAACCAGGAAATGGAGTTATTAATTCAAGATAGAAATTTGGGTGGAGTATTATGGAAAACTCGCTCCCCCTCGGAATTAATGGAAAAAAGTTGGCAAGCAGAACAAGGGCATAGTCAGGGACAAGGAAGTAGCTTACCTAAAACTCATCACTCAAAAATTGGGTACATAACTGCTTTTGCCGCAGTCTTTACCTTGCTGTATGTATTTTTCCCTTTTTTAAAAAATCAATATAAGGGAAAAAATAGTTTTCCTCAAAATCAAGTCAGTGATTTTACCACCATGAAAGCATCAAATACTTTTATACCAATAGATTGGGGAAGTGAAAATTCTGTTAGTGAATTTTTCCAGGGAGTTTTGAAAAAATATCGATCAGAAAGAAAAACTGAGCACCTTGATTCATGGACCTCCAGGCCAATAACCCTCTTTTTTAACACAGGGAAAAGTAATGAAGAAGCTCAAACAGCTATATTGATCCATAAAATTATTCAAAAACTTCAAAAAAATCAACGTATCACTATTTTGGAAAGAGAAGAACTCGATACTATTCTCCAAGAGCTGGCTTTATCTTCCTCTGATCTGGTGGCTTCAGATTCGGCCCTGAGATTAGGGGAGCTTCTCTCCAGTACTCTATTCAATAACTGTAATCTGTTTAAGCTTGATTCTAAAATACACGTTACTATGCGTCTCATTGAAAATGAAACCACTGTCGTAAAAGCTGCTTTTTCTGAAGAATGGGAGGAATCCTCCTCTGCGGATATAATAGCTGATCGTCTCTGCCGGCAAATAATAGATGCCATTGAACAGCATTTTCCTATACAAGGGAAAATTAAATCTGTCATTGATTATGACAAAGTCATTTTGAATATTGGGGCCAGTCATGGTTTAAAGTCAGGATGGAAATTAAAGGTCATCAAAGACCAAAAAATATTTCAAAATGGAGAAGTTATTAGTGAAGAAAGTGTCAAAGTCGGAGAGGTTGAGGTTAATGAGGTAAGGGCGGAGTATAGTTATTCTAAAGTTCTGGGTAGGTCTGAAGATCTGGCCATAGGGATGAAAGTCATCCCAGTGAAAACATCAGAGTTTGAATAAATCCTTAACCTCATAAGTTGAGATTTTAAGCATGAAGAGGCAAGAAAGATTGAGGTCATCTTTTTTTTTAACACTCAGGACTATTATGGCTATATGTATTTCAAGTTTTCTTTTTGGATGTGCTGTTAAGTCAGGTCCTGTTTTAATAAAAGATGGTCAAAAATACGGTCACATTGATGGTATTTGGGGCGGTAATTATTGGGATTACTATGCAAGAGGCGTCTCTTATGCCAAAGGTGAATTTTGGAATATGGCCATTCCCGATTTCCAAAAGGCTATGCGCCTGCGAAATCAGGACCAACGGCAAGTACGTATTTATGGTTTACGGATATTAGATGATTACTTTCCTCATAGAGAGGCGGGGATTGCCTTTTATGAAAATCACCAGATAGAAAAAGCAATTCAAGAACTCTCCTATTCATTATCCTGTTATCCTTCTGCAAAAGCAAAATTTTATTTGGATTTAGCGCGCGAAGCCCAACTTCGTCAAACCAATTTAGATTCAACTCCCCCAGAAGTTTCAATACTTTCCCACCAGAACAAACAATTCATCAAAGAGTCTGAAATTATCATTGAGGGAAGTGCCTGGGATGATTATTTTGTAAAAAAGATCAAGGTGAATGAAGTACCCTACCCAATTGAATTAGCTCAACCACACATTCCTTTTAAAATTTCCCTTACTTTGCATCAAGGGGTCAATGATGTTTTTATAGTAATAGAAGATTTAGTGGGCCAACAAACAGAGGAACGCTTTCAATTATTAGTTGATCGACAAGCGCCGTTACTGTATATCAATGATCTAACCATCACTTCTGAAACAACTTTTGTTGATTTAAACACCAGAAAGGTTGCGGTGACAGGATATGTATCGGATTTTTCCGGTGTAGCAAATCTTCAAATTGATCAAACACAGATTTTTCTTTCCCCAAAAGGGTATTTTCAATTCCAAGGAGAAATGCCTGCTTCTGCTGATTTTTTCAGTTTTGTTGCTGAAGACCTATTGGGAAACCAAGTTGAGGGAAAAATAAGAGTTTCTGATGATTTGCTTCATTCAAATTCCCAAGGGCCATTGAGGGTAGCCTCTTTGAATTTGGCCGGACTTTCAGACACTGATGAGTCTGCACCCACAATAGTCCTTGATTCTCCCAAAAATGAAACAATGATTGTTGACTGGGAAGAATTGTTTATTTGTGGCCACGTGCATGATCTCGGGGGGGTTCGGGATCTTTTTGTTAATGATGAATCGATTCTATCACATGAAGGGAAAAGTGTTTATTTTAATTACATAGTAAAATTACATCCTGGTGAGAATATCATTAGGATCGAAGCTTTCGATTTAGCAGGAAATGAAAAAAGTAAAGTCATAAAAATAGAGCGGAAGATCAATCAGGTCCATCAAATTGGTTTTCGTATGAGTATGGCTGTAATGCCCTTTAAATATCGAGGAGACACCCATGAAAATCAGCGCTTCATTGCTGATCGATTGATAAACAGTTTTGTTGCGCAAGAAAGGTTCCGTCTGGTGGACCGTGAACGCATTGATAGGATTGTTTCCCAAAAGTATGAGGGGAAACTCGATGATCCCCAATTTTCACCTATTGAAGTGGGAAAACTGGTCTCCGCCGAGTCAGTGATGGCCGGGTGCATATATGAACATAAAGGATTTATTGAGATTATCGCCCGCCTTATTGATACTGAAAGCTCAGTTATTTTGGATTCCCAGGATGTCTATGGTGAGGGTGGTGAAAACACTATCGATTTACTCAAGGGGTTGGCCCTTAAATTTAAGAATAGTTTCCCCATGGTTGAAGGAATGATCATTGAAAAGGATGGAAAAAATATTTTAGTTAACCTTGGGCATAAACAGCATATTAAGGAATATACGAAATATATTGTTTTCCGTAATGGTGAAAAAATAACTGATCCCTTTACCCATGAAGTGCTGGAGCAAAAATATCTCATAATGGGAGAGGCAAAAATTTTTAAAGTATTAGAAAGAATTTCAGAGGCTGATTTATTGGAAGATAGTCAATTAAAATCAATTAAGATTAAAGATTATGTGATTACCAAATAAATTTTTTATTTGGATTAAGTATCCTTTTTAGGGGAAAGCGATGAAATGCAATAAAATTATTTTTTTTCTTATCGTGCCTATTTTAGGGATTTTTTGTTTTTGCCCTTTGTTATACTGCCAGCTAGAAATGTTACCTACTTCTCCCCCAGCTCCTGTAGGAGCTGGGGCAAGAGCCCATGGGATGGGAGGGGCGTTTATTGCCGTTGCTGATGATGCTACTGCCTCCTCATGGAACCCGGGAGGATTGGGGCAGCTTCAGAGGCCTGAAATTTCATTGGTTTTTAGCAATTTTTCTCATAATGAAGAGTATAATGAATATGTTTCAAATCAAGGTGATTGCAGTATTTCTTCTGAAGATTTAAATTATTTAAGTATAGCCTATGCGAAAAATATCTGGCAAAGGAATGTATTTTTTTCTCTTAATTATCAAAAAATGTATGATTTTGGTCGAAGAATAGAATACGATCGCCTAGTTGGTGAATCTCCAGAATTTGGCACTATGACTGAAAAGATTAATTTCCGACAGGAAGGGAGTCTTTATGCATTTTCCTCTTCTTTGGCCGTAGAATGTGTCCCAAGTTTCTATTTTGGGTTTTCCTACAATCTCTGGTCTGATCATGTGACTAAAAAAAGTAAATGGAATACGGAATTAAAAAATATATTGATAATTGAGGATAGTAAGGAGGTTCTCTCCGAATCGAAACAAAGCCAGGAAATGAATAATTTTGAAGGGGAGAATTGGACTTTAGGTTTTTTATGGAAAGTGAAGCAAAATTTTCATATCGGAGGTGTTTATAAAACTCCTTTTGAAGCTTCTGTTAAGGCTGAATATCGTGAATTGTCTCCTTATCTTCCAAAAGGGGCCATAGAGGAAACAAGAAACTACGAATTTTGTTTTCCTGCCAAGTATGGAGTTGGATGCTCATATCGAATCAAAGATTTTTTTACTGTAAGCCTGGATTTTACTTATACTGATTGGGAAAATTTTATCATTAAAGATCTGGATGAAAATAGTGAATATAAATTAGCAAGTCATGATTTTGCAATAGAAAATATCACTCAACGTCTTGGGATAGAATACATTAAATTAATTAAAAGTATTATTTTACCAATTCGATTTGGAATATTTTATGACCCCGAAGCTTCAGTTAAGAAAAATGAATCACGCAATTTCTATGGAGTGAGTATAGGTAGTGGAATAACGATTCTTAATCGTTTGGCCTTGGATTTTGCTTACCAATATCGTTATTCAAAGGGAGTAAATGCCCATGATTTATATGTTCATATACCTAATGTTCCATCAAAAATTGATGCTGATGTGAAACAGCATTTCTTGTTTTCTTCTATAATTTTTTATTTCTAAAGGAAATGTTATCATGGGAAGCATTTATGAATATGAATTATTGTGCACATACGCATTTTTTTTCACATAAGGTTGTAAAGTTCAAATCAAAAGGTATAAATTATCCAGAGCTTTAAATTACCAGAACCTGAAAATAAAGTAAATGAAGAAAATATTTTTCAGGCATTAATTTTGCAATACGATATTGTTGGTCTAGTCCGGCTGTGTCCAAAATGGATTAAAATTTTACAATGATTTAGGTTAGAGTAAGGTTTGGAAGTTAGATAGCGGTTAGGGAAGGTAGTAATGAAAGGAAAGATTAGGCTCCGATGGCAGTATATTGCTATAGGCCTGTGTATTTTTATAATTAGTTTTTTTTATTTCTTAGAAGGGCTCAGCCTGCCTCAATTGTTAGAAACTCATGGAGGTTCTTCTCTGAATTCTTTTCAAATGGGTTTATCCTCTGGATTTATGGGGGGCGGGTACTCATTGGAAATTGGCTCTTTTCCTCTTACCTCTCCAATAAATAGTTCATTAGGCGGTTTCAGTACTGTCCCTTTAAGTGGTTCTTCATATTTCAATACATTCGCTGGAAATGGGATGGCATCTTTTGGGGGGCTTCCCTTGAATCTTGGAGGGTTACAAATAGGGGGCTCTTCTATTGGAAATAATATGTCGTTTCCTATAAACAATTTTTTTTCCTATCCTACAACAATGAATTATTTCTCATTATCTAATCCATTTAATATGGGCTCAAGTCCCATTTATTATGGGTATCAAAATATTCCTGATCAAATGACCAATACGTATTCTTATGGCTCTCTTTTTGGAATGTCTCCTGGCCCTCAAAGTTGGGGGAGTTATGGGGGGGGATCTATGGGGGGTAACTATTACAACTATACTCCTCAAAATTATTACTCCTATGGGTATACAACCGCTAACTCCCCTAATTATTACAATGAACCATCTAGTAGATACTTTTCACAATATGGAGGGGAACAATTTTCTTCTTTTTATTCAGGTTATTATCCTAGTAATGTTTATAATTATAATTACGGTTATTATCCTAGTAATGTTTATAATTATAATTACGGATTGGTTCCTACATCATCTCCTGCTGGAGTAAGAATAAGTTATTGTATGATTGAGGGTTACATTAAAAACGAATCTGGTTACGTGGAGGGCGCAACCATAAAAGTAAATTACCGATACGAAACTAGGAGTAATGAAAATGGATATTATTACTTTCATATTCCAGAAGCATACACCTTTACAATAGAAGCTTCTCTGGCCGGATATAGTAATTCAATTGTTACAATTAATAATATAACGTCTTACAAGAGACAAGATATCACGCTTATTCCTATTCCCGGCCAGGTGAGAGGAAATGTAGCGCATGAGGGCACTAATATCCCTTTGAAAGGTGTCAAAGTAGTCATAAAAAATTCCGAGACTAAGGAAACCTATCTTCTTAAAACTATGGAGAGTGGAGATTATTCCTGTCAATTAGAAGAAGGGAACTATAATGTAGAAGCTCTTGTAACAGTTGGCCCTAGGACTCTAGGGCTGAATAAAAATGTTGAAATAAGCTCCGGGGATATAAATTATCTTGATTTTAAATTCATTATGTCTTATTTTTCCGGAGTAGTTCTTAATAATGACGGAGAGTCAATTAGAAATGCTGAAGTCACCATAGAACCTGGACCAACACTAGTGACAATTCCTTTAACTGATAGTGAAGGCAAATTCGGTAAAGTGCCCCTTCCCCCCGTCGATACTACCAAGCCTATCACTGCCCTCAATCCCCTCTATAAAATAGTAGTAAAAAAAAGTGGGTATAAAAAGGAAACCATAAATCTTTCTATCGATACAGATATTGACGATTATGAGATTATCTTAGATGAGGAAGATCCGGACCCGCCTGTGATTCTTTCTCCGAAAGACCCCAGGAAAGTTGAGGTGGGAAAGCCCCTCAGCTTTTCAGTAGTAGTCAATCCCGCTGTAGATTTAGATTTACTTTATTCAATAAAGGGCCCTGCCGGATGGCCAACCTCTGATACTCAAAGCTATTTTTATACGCCCACCCTGGAGGATATTGGAGAACATGAGATAGAGATCGAAGTTGAATATGATGATTATCCGAATGTTGATCCTGAAACTGTAACGCTTACTGTTGTGGTAGTGTATAATCATAACTTGGAAATAGAAAGTGGGCGGAATCTGATAAATTATCCCTTCGATACAAATGATATGGCTTCCGAATTATTACCTAAGCTGGGGACACCTAATCAGGTGAGCAGTCTTGTTGGATATGATCCTAATCAGAGGGAGTATCAAAAGGTTACTCTTCATGAAGATGGGACCGTTTCAGGGGATGACTTTTCAATTGAGCGTCAGGCAGGATATTTACTTTATGCAAAACAAAAATATACCTTATCCTTGGAGATAGATAGTGGAGATCTTACCTATTGTGAATATCAGCTTCATCAAGGTATTAATCTAATTGGTATTCCCCTAGTTACGGTTGAGGGCTACTCATCTTATGATCTCCTTCTTCAGCTTGGAAAGGATTTTATAGAAAATCTTTTTCAGTATAATGCTAAATTGGGTAAATATGAGTATACCTATTGGATCGGTGATAGGTTGGGGGGAAAAGATTTTCCCTTAAGTTTAGGAAAAGGGTGTTTTCTTAATATGAAAATTTCCAGTAAACTCTCAATATATACTACCCCATAACCTACTCTAGGTCTGGAGAAAAATTCTTCCAAGATACCCAATAATTTTAATTATGAAACCTTTGTCTTAAAAAAAATATGATTTACCACAGAGAACGCTGATAACGCAAAGTTTTTTTTATTTTTTCTTTGCGAACTCTGCGATCTCTGCGGTGAAAAATTGTTATCTTGATCCAACCAAGTCAAAGTGAGTCTTGCCGCCTGGAAAGGATATTTCTTGAATCCTTTGGTGAAACCTGCCATAATATCCTGTAATTAAAAGAAAAATTGAATTATTATTTTTTGAGTTATTGTTTTTTATTGAGGTCCCTGCTATGATTTCATGGCGTCAAAAAGCCTTGGCGCGGAAACTGCTCGCCCAAGAAAGGAATACCGTCATTAAGGACCCGGGGGGCAAACTTTCCATTGCTTTGGCTTACCCGAATAAATATTCTATTGGTATGTCAAACCTCGGGTTTCAGAGTATTTATAGTTTGTTAAATCAAAGAAAAGATACCATGTGCGAGCGGGTTTTTTTACCTGATTTTCCCTTGGCTTCGAATGAGACACTGATTTCCCTGGAGAGGCAATCTCCTGTCTATGAATTTGAGATTGTGGCCTTTTCAGTATCCTATGAGAATGATTATTTAAATATATTAAATATCCTGCAACTTGCCCGACTCCCCCTTTTAGCCGATGAAAGAACAGAAAAAGATCCCTTGGTAATCATGGGGGGTGTTTGTGCAAGTTTTAATAGTGAACCATTGGTTCCTTTTATAGATTGCTTTTTAATAGGGGAGGGGGAGGTAGTTGTCCCTCAGTTTATTGACCATTACCTGGCTTGGCCAAGAAAAGATCGGCAGATGATGCTTTTACAATTAGCCGGTAAACCCCATTTCTACGTTCCCAAGTTTTATAAAATACAATATGATGCTGAAGGGACGGTAGCTAAGATCGTACCGAAAAAAGAAGCACTATTTCCCATAACCCGTGCAGTGGCCAACCTGGATCATATTGAGACAAGCACAAAGATAGTCACTTCAAAGACGGAATTAGGGAATATGCATCTTATAGAAATTGGTCGGGGTTGTCGCCGGGGGTGTCATTTTTGTCTTATGACCAATCTCTATAAACCCTATCGGGCTCGTCCACTTTCCCTTCTCCTCCCGGGTATTGATCATGGTCTTTCACACCGCGATGTTATAGGATTAGTCAGCGCTAGTCCAACTGATCATCCCCAAATTTTGGAAATTTGTTCGGCTATAGTAAAAAAGGGAGGGAAAGTTTCCGTAAGTTCTCTTCGATTTGAGTCAATCACTGAGGAGTTTTTGCAGTATCTTTTGATGAGCGGTCATAAAACGATTACTCTGGCCCCTGAGGCCGGAAGTGATCGTCTGCGCAACTCTATAGGAAAAAAATTGACTAATGAGGCTATTTTAGAAAAAATAAGGCTCATTACAGCACACGGGATTCCCAATATAAAGCTTTACTTTATGATTGGCCTTCCCTCTGAAAAAGATGATGATATAAAAGCCATTGAAACCTTAATAAAAAAAATAAAACATATTATGCTCCAGGAAGGGAAAAAGAGGGCATCTTTGGGAAAGATTACCGTGAGTATCAATTGTTTTGTTCCCAAACCTTTCAGCCGATTTGAGCGATGCTCAATGGAAGAGGTTAGCATTTTACAAAGTAAGCTGAAATTTTTACTTCGACATCTGAAAGACATCTCCAATGTTTACGTTATTCATGATGTACCCAAATGGGCTTTTATTCAGGGGTTATTAGCTCGAGGAGATCGCCGGGTGGGGGAGATGCTTTTACAAGTTTTCAAAAATAAGGGGAATTGGAAATTGATTTTTCAAACCATGAATCTCAACCCTTCTTTTTACACTGCCCGAGAAAGAGGTGAAAAAGAAGTATTGCCCTGGGATATATTTCGCCGTCATTTTTCAATATAGTCTTCAAGACCTGCATATTCCGGAATGTAATCCAGCTCGCGGCAGAATTCTTTGGCTGTTTCCCTGGAGACAATTTCGCGGTTAAATAACTTACCAACAGAATCTTCCATAGTATGCATTTTATATTTGCCGCCGGTTTCTATGATGGTACGCAGTTGAATTGTATTATTTTCTCGAATAATACTCCTGGCTGCATCGGTAACTATAAGGGTTTCCGTGGCCACAACTCGACTGGGACTGTTTTTACAAGGTAAAAGAGCCTGGGCCACTATCCCTTGGAGACAATTGCTCAGTTGCATGGAGATTTGACCTCTCTGGTGTGATGGAAACATACCTATCAGACGATCAAGGACTTGAACACAATCCGGAGCGTGCATAGAGGTAAGGACTAAATGACCGGTTTCCGCCGCCGTAATGGCCGTGCTTACTGTTTCCGAATCCTGCAGTTCTCCAATTAAAATCACATCAGGATCTTGTCTTAAAGAACAACGAAGGGCCTGTGAAAAAGAGAGGGTATCTGTTCCGATCTCACGCTGCTTTACAATGGATTTAATATTCGTGTGAAGATATTCAATGGGGTTCTCCAGACAAATGACTACTGCTTCTCGCTCGTGGTTAATCATATCCACCATAGCTGCTAAGGTGGTGGTCTTTCCTGATCCTGTAGGCCCGGCAATAATAACAATCCCTTTTCGCTTGCCGGCAAGGTCTGCCATAACGGAAGGTAGGCCAAGCTCCGGTATGGATCGAATAATAGGCATAATCGTTCGGAATACTGCCTCCACATTTCCTCGTTGTAAATGGATATTCGCTCTAAAACGGACAAGTGGATTTGGGGAAAAGGCAAAATCTAATTCTTTCCATTTTTCAAAGGTATGTATTTGCTCCTCTGTTAAAATATTATAAATCATCGTACGTAAATCATCTTGCCCTAATTTTTCCATAATAAGAGGATGAAGACGCCCCTGAATGCGTAGGATAGGGGGTTGGCCATAGGTTAGATGTAAATCGGAAGCATTTTTTTCAAGGGCCGATTGAAGGAGACTTAAAAGGTCCATCATCTCGATTCTTTTTTTTAATTTCTTTTTGTCCTCTCCCTTTAATTCCTTAAACCAAACCCCAAGGAGATATTTAGCTGGATCACTATTTAATTCCTCCAGGTGGATTATTTTTCCTCTGGCACAAATTTCATTGTTGAGACCAGGTAAGAAGAAATATATTTGTATTTCAGTTCCTAGGGTCATTACTTCTTCGGTTTCAAAGGATAATCCCTCAGCACTTATATTTTTTGTAAAGGATTTTAGAAAAGTGGGGGAATTTTTTTGGCCTTCGATTATTTGATGGTACCGAAGAAGTATCTTCGATCTTATCCGGTTACATTTCCTTTTTTCAGCGCCTTCCCAGAACATTCAGCTCTCCCGTCGGATATTGAAAAATTAAATTTTTTTTAAAAAGTGAAAGATATCCCTTTTAAATATTCATCGGATAGAAAATTGGAGGGGAATCGGAAATTTTGAGTGAAAAGAAGGAAAATATAGGATATTAAAACTTTAATAGATCTATGATCGCTGCGCTACATAATACGATACTGATTATTCCGTTGCTGACAAAAAAGGAGAGGTTAACTTTTGATAAATTAGAGGGTTGAACTATCCAGTGCTGATAAAAAAGAAAGAAAAGAGTGATGATATAGGCTGTGGTATAGCCGAGCCCTAAATGGGCCATGGGAAGGATAAGAAAAAAACAGCCGGCTGCTAGGATATGAAGGATTGTGGAGATCCATAGGGCCCTTGTGATGCCTATTTTTCGTGGTATAGAAAACAGACCCTCCTGTCTATCGAAATGGTAGTCTAAGCATGCATAAATTATATCAAATCCGGCCACCCAGAAAAGCACTCCAAAACCAAGTATCACAGGGAGTGTATTCAAGCGGCCTGCTATGGCGATCCATCCTCCAATAGGGGCTAATCCGAGACAAAGCCCTAAAATCAAATGGGAAAGAGAAGTAAAACGTTTGGCATAGGAATAGAAAAGGAGAATAAATAAGATGAAAGGAGAAAGAATAAAGCATAACCGGTTTAAGGCATAGGCGGAAAAGAAAAAAAGAGCACAGGAAATGAGCAGGAAAACGATTACTTCCTTTTTTTGTATTTTCCCGGCAGGTAAGGCGCGATTTTTGGTTCGAGGGTTACGAGCATCAAAAGGTGTATCAACTAAACGGTTAAAGCTCATTGCCGCACTCCTGGCCCCAACCATAGCCATGATCACCCAGAATAGTTTTATCGGGGGAGGAAACCCTCGGGCAGCTAAAAAAGAAGCTAAAAGAGCAAAGGGTAAAGCAAAGAGGCTATGCTCGAATTTGATCATTTGAAGAATAATTTTTGTACGATATATCATTAGACATCTTTCCTAAATAAAACTCGTATTCATAGACTATTCGTTTTTTTTTGACAGCTCATTTTGTCCTTCGCGTATTTTTCAAAATGAGAAGAGGCAAAATTGAGTTGATCCAAAATTCTTTGTATAAAATATTCAACCAGTTCCTCTATATTTTGGGGACGATTATAAAAAGCGGGCATG
>JAUWIR010000363.1 GCA_030605265.1 Pseudomonadota bacterium
GACACTGAGAAATGATTTTAGAAGAAAAACTTACAGAGCAGATAATTGGGGCAGTGATAGAAGTTCATGGGCATTTAGACCTTGGTTTATTAGAGTCAGCTTATGAAGAAAGTCTTGGTCATGAACTGGTGAAGGTAGGCCTATTATAAATTTTAATGTGCCTGTTTTAAAAGAGGGAATCAAGAGGCTTGTCTTTTGATTTTTCTCTGTGTCTCTGTGCCTCCGTGGTAAGCTGAACTGTTACAAAAGCTTCTATTGATTAGGATCTTGAGGTTGGAGTTTTTTTAGATATTCATCGATAGTTTTACTACGATTAGGATGACAAATATTGCAAAGTTGTTTTTTTGATTCAACCCTAAGTTTTGGTCCTTTGGCCTGATTATGAGGATTATGGCAGGTAAAACAGCCGATTTGCCCACTTAAGGTTAAAGGAAGTATTTGCTGCTCGGAAATATTACACAAATTAAAATCTCTGGAAAACCTGCTTTTCCAAAATCGTTTAATAAATCTTCCTGTATGCATAATACCGAAAGGATGGTCAGTTTCTTTATTTGCATGACATCCAATACAATAATACTGTAAAGAGGCCCTAAACCCGAAAGGAACGGCATCTTCTTTTGGTGTTTTAAGATCATCTTTTGAAGGGGTTGTTTGTCCTATAGGCATTTCAGATATTTTTTTTCTAGGGAGCCATTGGTCGCAGGTTTTCTCCTCTTGAATAATTTGGCCATATTTTTTATAGTGGCATTGCCGACAACTTTTATTTACATCATTTATGCGTAATTTAGGCCCTTTTCTCGTATCATGTGGATTATGACAGGTGGCACACATAATTTTCCCACTTATAGTTAAGGGAAACATTTTAAACCGCTCTTGTTGAGAGAGTTCCGTCCGCTCTGAAGGCTTCAAATTTCCCCAAATTGTATGAAGTTGTAACCCGGTATGATGAGCGCCAAAGGGATGCTTCTCGACTTGTATTGGATGACACCCCAGACAATAAAAGTTAAAAGAAGCCTTAAATTTAAAGGCCAGGCCAGTAGAATTTTCTTTATTAATTTCATGACAGAATAAACACCTGTCTTCCCTGATATCTCCGGTATCCGTCAACTGATCATGGGGATTGTCTTTTTGCAACTGCTCTCGGATATGGCAGGTCAAACAAGTATCTATTCGCCTCTGATAAGGACCGCCGCGAAGATAGAACTGATTGCCTGTTTCGCCTTGACAGGGAAGTATATGACAAGTAAGACAAGTTATTTTCCCTTCATACAGGGGAAATGCTTCCGGTATTTTTATCCCTTTTTTTTCACAGGGTATGAGATTCACTGGATGATTATCTGCTTTAGCACGCTGATTGTTATGACATGACCTACATAAATCGACAATATTTCCATTATATTTTACATACAATTGTTTATCCTTAGCAGAAGGCTCTTGTTCATGACAATTAAGACAAAATATCCCTGGTTGATGAGGATTAATTGCTTCTGAGGCTTTTAAAAAATCTTTATGGGAAGGTTTTAGTAAAAAAGGACCCTGGTCAGATGGGGGTTGATGAATCTTATGACAACTTATACAGGATATGCATCCCTGGAATAAAGGGAGAGGGAATGGGAAAATCTGTTTAATGAGATTGGCGGTTATCTCTCTTTGGGAAGCCAATAAACAGCTCCCGGGAATGTTTTCCTTGTGACAACCCTGACAACTTCGGTCATAATCTAATTTTATATTGGATAAAATTCCCTGCCTATTCCCCTTCAGATCCGGTTTGTTTTTATGGCATTTAAGACAGTATATCCCGGGCAACTTATCTGAGTAATTATGAGGAGAGGCAGCTTTACTATGATGGGCAAAGAATAATCCTGAAATGAGGACAAAAATTGCACAACTTATTTGAAATAATTTATCCATCTCTATTTTTCTAAGATAATTCGAAAAAAATCACTATGCTCTATACTAGATAATATGGCAATACAAACATTTATTTTTCATAATTCTTCCATTGGGATCAATCATAATATGAGGATTAACTGCTTGATACCGCTCCTTTGAATGACAACTAAGGCAGGCGTCAACTCGTTTTTCATAGGGACCGCCCCGTAATAATTTTGCCTCTAAATCCCCCCCCTGACAAGGCATTTCATGGCAAGTTAAACAGGTGATTTTGCCGTCATACAAGGGAAATCCCTCTGGTACATGAACACCTTTATCTTTGGAAGGGCTGACACGAACAGGATGATTGTCGGCCCTGGCCTTTTTTCCGTCATGGCATTGAAGACAAACCGCCACACGATCGGCTTGAAACTTTAATTTTAAAGCATCAGAGGATAACCCAATACCTGTTTCATGGCATAATTGACAAAATACCCCGGATCGATGAGGATTAATCTGTTGTGCTCTATACCAAAAATTCGAGTAAAAACTATTCAATCGTTTTTCATTGACTCTTTGTTGCTTTCTTTCATGAAAAAAATGACAACTACCACAGGAAATGGTTTCTGAAAAAAGAGGGAGTCCTAAATATTGCATTTGGTCTTTAAGAATGGCGGTTGATTGCTTACTTGATATTAATAGACAACTTGCCGGGACTGTATGACAGCTTTTGCAATAGGATTGACATTTTTTGTTTTCAATAGAACCTTCATTGAGAAAAGGATCTGAATTATGGCAATCCTGGCAAATTATCTCAAAAGATCGGTTGGTAATTTTATGGGGGTTTTCCTTTGTTTTACACTGTATTTTGTTGGCATAAACAAAAACAAATAAAACAGTTACAGCTAATACAATTTGCGCTTTTCTGAAACCCTTTAAGCTTAGCGCTTCCAAATTTTCTTCCTCTAGTAAGTGTAACCAGTGTAATTAACTATTTTTAGACAGGATAACAGGATGAACAAGATAATTTTTAATCCTGTTTATCTTTAAAAAAATTCTTTGCCTTTAAGCCCGATCTCAACTTTATTTTCTAAAAATTAAGTGTCAAGCCTCCTATTTTTTTTTATCATAAGGCAATTAACTAATTAAATGTATACTGAATAATTTTTTCTATCAATTTTCTATAATCATATACCCTTCGGCAAAGGGTTGTGATATCTTTTTGATTAACAGGATTTATATCATGTTTATCCTGTTATCCTGTCAAAAATTTTTTGTATTAATGAATTTAAAAAACTAATTACACAGATTAAAAAATTTTAGCTACTTTTTAATTAAAGCAACCCCATAAGGTTGTTTGCCCACCTTTATGGTATCTATAACTATTTCCTGCCGAAGATCAATCACACTAAGACTCTCATCTCCACTATTAACAATATAGAGATAATTTCTCTCTTCATCATGGGCGATCCCGATAGGTTTTGAGCCCACTCTGTATAACTTTTCCTGCGCTGAAATAAAGGCCTTTGCACCTTTTTGGGGAAAAGTATTAATAAAGCTGCTGGCGGAATTATCTTTCTGATTGGTAACATAAATCCTTCGTCCGCTTTTATCCGAAACAATTTGAGTGGGGCCATACTCACTTTGAATGATTGACAAGGTCTTTTGTATGGTATCCGGATTCAAATTAGCCGAATCAATAGTGAAGGAGGATAATGTTGATGAGCCAAAATTAGCTACAAGTAATTGATCCTGTTGCCAATTATTACTTATTACAGCGATCCCCCAAGGTTGGGAGCGTACTGGAATCGATACCTCCCTGTCTACTTTTGACTCTTTCACTTTGAATATATATAAATTATTTGACCCTTTATTGGCAACATATAAAAACTTGCCCATAGGGCTCACTTTCAGGTCTATTGGCTTATGTCCGACTCTAAAAGTATTGATCGATCTTTTTAAATCAGTATCAATCACACTAACAGTATCACTGTCGGTATTCGCAGTATATAAATACCTCCCCTCCGGATCTATGGCTAAGGCGGTAGGTCCAAAGCCAAGGGGCAAAGCGATAGAATCCTCCGGTTCATTGGTCATTGTATCTATCATGGAAACAGAATTTGAGCCGTAATTAGCTATATAAACATATTGGCCGTCAGGATCTACAATTATCCCCTTTGGCTCAATACCCACCTGGATAACCGAAATAATGGAATTAGTCAATCGATCTATTACTGTAACTGTGTTATCACCTGTATTGGTTACATATAGCATGAGAGATTTAAGCCCGGAAGACCTCTTCCCTCGGCTGAGTCTTGACCAAAATAAAAGATCGGTTTCTAAGTCCCCCCTTTTTTTATACCCCACATCTAATTCAAGGTAGATATTAGTATCACCGGCGGTGACTAAAAAGGGATGTTCTAAATAGGTATATTTTTCAGGAACTCGTATGGGCAGAGTTGACCCGGAAGCCAAAAGAGCGGCCTCTGAAAATAAAAAGCCTATTTTTTGGTAATTTCCCGCAAGGATGCTTTCTTCTATTAATATCTGACGTTGATCGGAATATACTTTTAATTTTTCTTCTACAGGAAAAATTACCTGTGTACCATCAACGCAAACTAGCTGAACCGAGGTCAGCATAAAGGACATCTTTTCCTGATCTGCAGAGGAGATCCGTAAATATATGGCTAACTTACTTTTTTCATGAAGATTACTTTTCCACGATTCAGAAGGGAGGGAGGCGCAATGAGAAAACAAAGATACACACAAACCCAAAAGAAAAACTATAACAAAGTTGTGCCTGTATTTTCTTCTAAAAAGACAAGTATATTCCCACATGAAGTTACTATTATTTATCGATGATGGCATTGCTGACAAAGCGCCTGCTTACCATCAAGCCGAAGATGATGTTCAAATCCTGTCCCCATCGGATTATGACAAGTATTGCACTTTATGGGGCTCTGCTTATCCCTTGGATCAATGATGGTCTCTCCTACGGGATGGCAGGCCGTTTTATGTTTTGTATGGCATTCAGTGCATAACTCAATGTTTTCACCCTTAAAAAAATGGGCGAATGAGGAGGCATGAGAATCGTGACATATACTGCAATTTCCCTTGACAACCTCTGGATGTCGATACCCCAATTCTTTCTCTAATTTCCGTTCCATTTCTGGATGGCATCCTAAACAGAGAGATTTATCGTCATTTATTAATTGATATTCCCGGGTGGAGGCATGGGGATTGTGGCAATAAGTACATTCTTTATTTCCCGAGACAAGGTGGCTTTGAATAGCGCCGGCCACTTGCTCCCTTTTCTCTTGATGGCAAGTATAACACAGTTGCCTACC
>JAUWIR010000084.1 GCA_030605265.1 Pseudomonadota bacterium
CCGGGCGCACCATTTATTTTCAATGAGTTAGGTGGGGGTCTGCATCGTAGTTTAGGTCTATGTGTGAATCGATGTGGGACTTTTTTCTAGCCCACTCGTAAACTGACATTGCGGCCCGCTTAATTTCAATTAAACTGTGAACATAAATTTCAGTGGTGCTTCGGTTCTCATGTCCTAGGATTCTTTGGATGGCTCCTAATGGTACATTGTGGCTGTCCATAATTGAGGACACCATGAATTTTATTTTCTTATGCTGCTCCATTAAGCACCTGTGCCCACTTCAAATACTTGTTCCTCACTAACTAATTCAGCAGCATAAAGTAGAGCAACCTGAATATCCTCATTCTCCAGTTCAGGATAATCTTCAAGCAGTTCCTGATGTGTAATTCCTGTAGCTAGGGCTTTTAAAATTTGTTCAACTGTAATTCTTAATCCTCTAATGGTTGGTTTCCCAACCATTACCTCAGGATTAACTTTAATTCTCTCTAATTGCTGAGATTTCATATCAATTGCTCCTCATATTAATCCTTAAAATCATTTGTTTAAATTATACAATACCTTCTAGTAACGCGAGCATCACCAGGCGGCCACCTCACTAGCGGCGCCGAATCACCAGAACGGCCAGCGAGTGGCCGTTCTGGTGAATATAAACTTGGAGCAGAGTTTTTGCCAACTTAGGCTATCGTTTGAGAATTATTATCTGAATAAAATTGTTGTATCTCATTTCCGATTTCAAAAATTCTGCCACCCACGATCTCATTAGAATTCGATATGGAAAGGTCCTCTAATTTTCGGCGCAACCTTTCAATGAAAAACCCTTTTGCCGATGGCGTGAATTCTATTTGTTTGAAATTTTCCACAAGCTTTTTAAACATAAATTGATATTGATCCTGATCCTCGTTATATAGATATTTTCTTGGATCCTCAAATCTCTGAGAATCAAAAAATATTATCGTTTTGATGTGATTTAGCATCAATTGAATTGCCAACATCAACGAATAATTTAGCGCTACAATTTCTCTATTTTTAGATTCAATTTTTTCACTAATATAGCTTTCGCTTGCATCGAGAGCTTTGACTCCACTATTTGATGAAATTTTGAACCTTACACCGATTAATATTGATGGCTTTGACGACTTGTAGGAAACTGTTATTGCAACCTGTTCCATATTTTCTGCGCCGCCAAAGTGACTTTTAATTCTTCTGCGTTTTGTTCTCAACTTTTTGAGCCATTTTTCTGATTTAGGCAAGACTAAATGTCGAATTTCAGTTTTTGGCGCATGGTAGCAATCTCTTAATTGTAAATTCTTTTTGATTTGTGCGGGAAGTTTGATTGTCTGGATTCCCTTGAGTGTTTTAGGAAAAAAATTATCGCCGTTAAAATAATACGATTTGTAGCCTTTTGATAAGACAGTATTGTGAAGCGGTCTATCAGTTGTGAAAAAGATAGTAGTTTTATTGAGTAAAAAGTGGATTATCTGATAGTCTGGTATTCCTTGATGTTCTTTTGCGATTAAATAGAAGCCTGAATAGTTGATTCCTTTCCGTTCCAAGAAATTTGCGATATTCTTGAGTTGGTTATTTGGAATAGCTTCATCGATTATTATTTTTCTTTCGTGACTCATAAATTGATTTCCTTCCGTCTAACCCATCTGAGGAGTTAAAAAGTGTTGAGTATGGATTTTGAAGAAGCCCGATCTAACTATTCATGCCTTAGGGCAATAATCGGGTCAACCTTGGCGGCACGAACTGCAGGATATAATCCAAAAATAATGCCAATCCCCACGCTGATGCATAAAGGCAAAAGAATACTTCCAGGGGTAATGACCGTGGGCATGCCGGAAAAATGGGTTATTAATATGGGGATAAGGACCCCTAAGCCAACCCCTACAATCCCGCCGATAGTAGAAAGCACCATAGTTTCAACAAGGAATTGAGCGATAATTTGCTTTCTCTTGGCGCCAATTGCTCGCCGAATCCCTATCTCGCGGGTCCTCTCCGTAACAGAGGCCAACATGATATTCATAATCCCGATCCCGCCAACTAAAAGACTAATGCAGGCAATTGAACCCAGGACAATATTAAAAGTCCGCTTGGTGGCCTCAGCCTGTCTTAACAAGGCCAAGGGCACGCTGATGCGATAATCTTTCTTTTTATGAAACCGCTTGAACATCTCCTCTATGGCCAGAGCTGTTGGTTCGACATGTTCCATACCATCCACCTGAAGTATAATTTGATGCAACTCAACTCTCTCGCGTTGAAAAGAGCCTGAGGTGATTCTCATGGTTGTATCTCCATAATAGGTGCGAGCAATAGTAAGGGGAATATAAACGTCTATTTCCTGATCAGGTATTTGGATATTGGCGGCCTCACTTGTTTCACTTTTGATAATCCCGATAATTTCAAAATAGTCGCCCCCTATGCGCAAAGACTGTCCTATGGTATTTTCTCCGGCCAAGAGCCGTCGTGCGCCAAACTCGGTAAGAACTGCCACTGGCAACTGGTCTTTTTCATCAGAAGGCAAAAGCACGCGCCCGGCGATAACAGGCCGTTGTATCAAATCAAACCAGGCGGCGGTTGTTCCTACTACGCGAAGTTCCAAAAATTTTTCTCCAAGGCGGGCTTCCTTGCGGATAAGTTTTGCCGGGGCTGTTTGTCTGAGGGTATGAAAGGTTTCGGTAATTCTCTGGTGATCTTCATAGGTGAGGCCATAGACACTCATAAAGCTGCGGGTGTTGCTGCTTACTTCTTCATCCGCCGGTTTCATTGAGGTAACAATGATATTGTTGCTGCCAAGTTTTTGTATCTGTTCCAGGGCATCTTTACTGGCCCCCTCACCCACTGAGAGCATAGCTACCACGCTACCCACACCAAAAACAACCCCCAGCATGGTCAAAAAGGAGCGTAGCTTATGAAGCAATAAATTCTCCATACCCAACTTGATATTTCGCACAAATTTTCTTTGCCTCACTGCCCTGTCCCCTCCCCTTCGATTCTTTCAATAACGCCGTCCCGCATTAAAAGCCTTTGCCTGGCATACGCGGCTATGTCCGTCTCGTGAGTCACCATAATAATGGTTGTTCCTTGCTCATTCAGCTCAAGCAAAAGATTTAAAATCTGTTTCCCGGTTGCCGTGTCCAAGTTCCCGGTAGGCTCGTCAGCCAGAATAATTTGAGGATTATTGGCCAAGGCCCTGGCAATGGCCACCCGCTGCATCTGTCCACCGGAGAGCTCTTGCGGGCGATGATGCAATCTTCCTTCAAGCCCCACCTTATGGGCCAATTCCTTTGAACGCTCGGCGCTTTCCAGAGTATCCAGACCAAGATAGTACAGGGGAAGTTCTATATTTCTTTGAACAGTCAATTGGGGGATAAGATTAAAGCTTTGAAAAATAAACCCTAGATATTTGAGCCGAAGCTCACTGAGAGCATCATCGTCAAGAGCGCTCACCTCTTGGTCTTCAAGAACATACCTCCCCGAGGTTAAACGATCAAGACAGCCGAGGATATTCATGGCCGTGCTTTTTCCCGAGCCGCTGGGTCCCATGATGGCCCAGAAACTGCCTCGCTGAAAAGAGATACTCATCCCGGCCAAGGCTTTCACTTCCTGCGTGCCCATGTGATAAACCTTTTGAGCCTTTTCCAGTCGGATGATATCAGGGCCGGCAGATAACTTTGTAGAATCGGACATCAATTATCTTCTCTCTTAACTAATTTTAGACAGGATAACAGGATTAACTAGATAAATTTTAATCCTTTCTATCATTTACAATAATTCCATGAGGTTACCTTTGACCTTCACTTTATTCTATCCAAAATTAAGTATCAAATTCATTGGTTTTCTGGTTGCTAAAAGGTTATAAATAATTATATATTTCATAGGCTTTAATAATTCGTCTTATAGACTTTAACTCTATAATAATCGTATCATTCACAAAATTTTTTTGATTAACTGGATTGAAATCATGTTCATCCTGTTATCCTGTCAAATTTTTTTTACAAAAGTAAATCTAAAAATCTCATTGCCAAAATTAAAGCTTTTTTTCTTTTTTCCCCTTTTTCACTTTTTCACCCATTGTCTCTCGTCCCCCGGAAGACATGCCTGATGGTACAGCCGGTCCTGTTTTTTTCTCCGAAGGGCCCTTTTGAACAGCTTCACTCTTAGACGATTCCACTGAAGCAGCCGCCAACGGCGGGGTCAAAAGGACTTTCTCGCCTGTCTGTAAACCGTTGACGATTTGCACCATTCTGTTATTGTTCAGCCCGGCTTCCACCTTGCGGGGCCCAAAATTCTTGCCCTCCAAAACATAAACCGTTGCTGCACCGCCAATTCGTAAAACCGCCTGAATAGGTATATAAAGAGCATCTTGATATTCTTCTATGATGATTTCCGCCCGGCAACTCATACCAGTGCGAAGAAAACTGCTGTTGCCGTCCAGATAAATTTCCGTAGTATACACCTTTAAATCAGGATTCATCCACATACTTTGGGCGTCCGGCAAAGGGGCTATTTTAATAATACGACCGGTAAAGATTTTCCCGGGCAAGGCATCAACAGTAACCTTTACAGGCAACCCTACACTGACTTTCTTCAAGCTGGACTCGTGGATATCTATTTCAGCCTTAACTGATGTACCTGTTGGAAGATGGATTAACTCCTGGCGTTCCCGAACTTCCTGGCCCTCAGCAAGGGGTTCTTCCCTTCCACGCCGCCCTCCCCTATTGGCGCTGGAAGCATAGATGGCTATGCCGTCGGCAGGCGCATAAATCTTGCTTTTTTCAATTTGCTTTTCAATTTTGGTTAACTTATTCTCTTGGCGTTCAAATTCAGATTTCTTGGCTTTTAAATCCGCTTCTGTTTGCACCAGGCCTGCTTTAGCCTTGCTTTTTGCCCGCTCAAGAGCCATTTGGGCTTGTTTGACATCACTTTTAAATTGAGCCAAATTTCTCTGATAAGTAAAATTTTTTAATAAATCCAAATTGTTTTTCGCTAACTCAAGGTCCAAGGCCTTTTTCTTGGCAGCCAACTCATCAGCCTGCAATTCTGTCTGAGAGAGATACTTTTCCTGAAAAAGTGTTTTTGACCATTTCAATTGTTCCTCTGCACGGGTTAATTCTTCTTTTGCCAGGGTAATTTTTGCTTCCGCCTCTTTCAACTCATTAGGATATTCTCCCTCTATATATTTTTTTAAATCCATATTGGCCAGATCAAGGGTCAATTTGGCCATATCTGTGTCGCTTTGAGCTTGATTCTTGACCACTTTCAGGTTTTCCCGCGCATTAATAAAGGATGCTTGGTCATTTTGTACTTTAATTTGCTGGTCAACTTTCTTATCCAATAATTGACTTACCTCCAATTCAACCAGCAAGTCCCCTTTTTTAACATGAGCGCCTTCAGGTATCAGCCAAAGAATAGTAGATTTTCCTTCCACCTCGTTTTTAATAATCACTTGTTCTCGGGCCTTAAGGGTCCCTGATTCCGTTACACTGATGGTCAGAGGACCCTGTTTCACAGTGAAGGTTGGTTGATTACCGGGCCCCGGATCATTTGATCGAAAGGAATAAAAGAGGGCCGCACTTATGAAACCTGATAAAATGAGCACTATGAGCGTTGCAAACACAGGTTTGGTCTGAAAAAAACGAACTACCTTATTTGTCCTTACCATTATTTATTTCCTCTAGTATTTAATTCCCTTAGCGAATATTCCTTCCATAATCCTTTCTCATCAACTTTGAGGACCCCCATATCCCGCTGTAAGGCCAATTCAGCAATTCTATAATTTATCACTGCTGAAGTTAAGCCGTTTTGAGCTGAAAGCAAGGCATCCTGCGCTTCCAGTAAATCACGGATTTGCGCCCTGCCGGCCTCAAGAAACAGGTTGCTACTTTTTACCCGCTTTTGGGCTACGTATACTGATTTAGACTGAATCTGAAGACTCTCACGTGATTCCATAAGATCACGAATCTTCTGACGAAGGGAAAGCTTTATTTGATCTTCCAATAGTTGCACATCCCGAACAGCCCTCTCCAGCAAAATAAAACTGTTGCGGTAAGCAATACTTTCAGCAGTCCGCTCAAAAGGTAAATCAAGAGCAAGTAAAGCTGAATAGGCGCCTTTATCCGCAAGAAGTCTTGCGTCCTTTTGTCTGGCTGTGGCAATCGACCTTCCCTCACCAAATTTGGCGCCCCCTGATAAGGTCAACTCCGCTCCCAAGGCGTCAGCTGCAATCACCACTGCTCTTTGGGCATCATCTACTTTCCCCTGAGTTACTCGCAAGTCAAGACGATTTTCAAAAGCAAGTCGTATGGCCACAGTCTCTTCTATCTCCAACAGCCCGGACTTTTCACTATTCTGATGAGAGACCAATTCTTCCGGAGCGCCTGACAAAGGAATTTCCTGAAGGACTTCTCCTCGTTTTGGCAAGGTTTGTTCCACCAGTTTTTGAAGCTCCGACCTATCCAATTCTATTTCAGCATCCGGGGGAAGGTCCAGTAAATGTTTAAAGGAATCAAGACTGCTTTTGTAAGCCTCTTTTGATGATATCCAGCGGTTGCGCGCCCGCAACTCGTCCTGGACTGCTTGATCAACCTGTATTTCAGTTATCCTGCCTGCGTCAGCCAACCTTCGTGAACGACGGGCCGAGGCTGTCAGGCTGTGATAATTTTCCTCAGCATTAACCACCTGATCCAGTTGCCGTAACACCTGCAAATATTCAATAGCTATGTCAACAGCAAAGGTTTGCTTAAATCTCTCAAATTTATAAATAGAATAAACTACCTCTCGTTCTGCCTGTGTGAGGGCTTCTGCCACAATATGCTTTCCTGAACCCCTCAATAAAGGGACGGAAATGGTTGCATCAGCCAGTATACCAAAAGAGGACGCACCACCCAAAGTAAGCAAATTAGCCAGGTCCACGGCTAGGGCGGTAGTCAGTTTAGCCCCGCTTTTTAATTTTCTTCCCAAACGCACCGCCCCGCTTTGCTCAGTACCCCTCACCGTACCTTCAGCTGTCGAGGTAGTGCTGAAAAGGCTTTCTACCTGCCCTTGGAAAGAATTGCGGAAGGCATCACGTTCCAGGTCAAGATTGAGTGCGGCCCGAAAAATATTTTCTTTATAATCCTGATAGGAAAAACTATTGCGGGCGCCTATCTGCAACGCCTGGATAAGGGACAGTTGCAAAGGTTTTTTTTCCTCTAATTTCAGGAGCAAAGATTGTTTTTGAGATAGATCAGGTAAGCCTCCTCCCCCAGGATGAGCATCTTCCGGCCAATGTTGAATCCTCTTAAGTTTATCCGTACCCAAAGATGCCTCTCCAGCGTAAGGAAGGCGCTGCTCAAGCAAAAGACGACGGCGCAAAAGTTCACTGGGCCTTTCAAGGGAAAAATCCTGAACATCCCCCAGGGCTTGCTTTTGTTTCTCCTTGATGATAGCAGAAACCCTTCCATCTATTTTAAATCTACTATGAGAAGGTGTTTGACAGGCTATCTGAATAAATAATAGGCAAAAGAGAGAGAATATCAGCAAACAAACTTTGCCAAGAATTGATTTGCCCTTCACTATCCCCTTCAAAATCCATTGCATCAGAGAACAACCCTTTTAGCTAAACAATTCAATTTGTGGGTTACCTTAACGATAGTCATCATATTCATCCTTCATCCTTCTTACTTCATACTTCTTTCTTACTTCTTACTTACTTCTTACTTCTTACTTCATCCTTGCCTTTTTGTTTTCTTTTGGTTCCTTCATTCTTTCTTTTTCGTTGTTTTTTTTCCCTAAAGTATCCTCCATCCTTTCCAATTTTTCAATAGATTCTTTTTTTGAGGCTGTGACCCTGAAAGTTGCTATCTTAATGCTTTAATGTTACCTCCCCGGGGGATCAAATCTTTAATAAACATTTTTTGTAACCGCTCACGGGTTCAAAGGTTTAGGGTTCAAAGGTTTAGATTACGAAAAATCTATGAAAAATGCTGAAAATCAATAGAAAAGAATGTGAGTATTTTATAGACAATTTCCGACATTAGAATGCTTAGTTTTTAAAGGGCTATCACCTATTAGGGCTAATTTAAGAATAAGGGAATAAAGGATCAAAACAAAAATAGTAAGGAGTATCACTAATAAACGATTAGCAGGTGGTAGCCTCATAGTAAGTTTATGACTATGAACCCTTATAAGTATAGTAATACCCTAGATGGTTGTTATTGATGAAAAAAAAATTTTATATATCTGATATTCTTCTCTCTTTTATTTTTCTCAATAGCAACGGGAGCAGTCAGTGGTTATATCTATCTGATAGTTCAAGGGCTTCCTGATAATAATTCTATAAGAGAATATACTCCGGCTCAAATAACCAGGATTTACGCAGAAGATGGCCGACAAATAGCCAGGTTTTGTTTGGAAAACCGAATTCCGGTACCTCTATCTGAAGTGAATGAATATCTTATAAAAGCAGTTTTAGCTACGGAAGATGCCAATTTTTATCATCATAAAGGCATTTACTGGCCACGTGTTTTTCAAGCTGCCTGGAAAAATCTCAAGGCTGGGGGATATGTGCAGGGGGCCAGCACCATTACTCAACAGTTGGCTCGCTCTATCTTTCTTTTTCCTCAAAAAACCATTTCCAGAAAAGTCAAAGAAATTTTTTTAGCTTACAAGATTGAAAAGAATTACCCTAAAGATAAAATCCTGGAATTATATCTTAATCAGATTTATTTTGGGAATGGAGCATATGGTATAGAAGCGGCAGCTAAATCCTACTTTGGGAAAAAAGCAATTAACCTGGAGATTGCTGAGGCTGCTATGCTGGCTGGTTTAATACTCGCTCCAAATAGATATTCACCTTGTCGTAATCCGGATTTGGCCCAACAAAGGTGCAGTGTTGTTCTCAGAAGGATGCTTGATGAGGAATGTATCAATCAGCAACAACACAAGGCCGCTTGGCAATTTTCTTTTCAATTTCAAAAAAAAGAAAAAGAAAAAATGAAAGCGCCTTATTTCATAGAATATATCCGGCAATATTTACAACAAAAATACAAGCGATCTTTTCTTTATAATGGTGGATTAACAGTTCAGACCACCCTTGATTTGAATTTGCAAAAGATAGATCGAAATTCTTTGCATTGGGGTTTAGAGCAATTAGATAAACGGCAGGGATTTCGTCCCCTTACTGCCGGCCTGGAATTATTAGATGATGATGTATTAAAAAAGGAAATAATGCGAGGAATCCAAGAAAAAAAGCCTTTAAAAAAGAAAATGTTAGGGGTGGTCAAAGAGGTTTTTCATAAAAAAATTATAGTGGATGTCCTTGGGATAAATGGGGAGATTACCTTGCAAGACATGCAGTGGACGAATGTGAAACATCCAGGGGAAATTTTACAAGCAGGGGATAAAATACTTGTTCAGATTAGAGGGTATAAAAAGAAGGAAGGGGCCAAGCAAAGCTCACTCATTCTTAGCCTGGAGCAAGAACCCCTTGTTCAAGGGGCTATGGTGGTTCTGGATGCTAAAACGGGGTATATACGAGCAATGGTAGGAGGATATAATTTTTGCAAAAGTAAATTTAATCGAGCAGTTCAGGCTTATAGACAGCCCGGGTCATCATTCAAACCATTTATTTATACACAAGCCCTTTTGCAGGGAAAAACATTAGCTGACATTATTATTGATTCGCCTATCATTTACCAAGATGAAACCCAAGAAAAGGATTGGAAACCTACGAATTATCAAGGGAAATTTAATGGCCCAACTACTTTGAGAAAAGCTTTAGAGCATTCTAAAAACGTGGTGACAGTGAAATTATTGCAGGAGGTGGGCGTTGACAATGTTATTCATTTAATTAGAAAAATGGGAATTACCTCACCCCTTTCTCCGGATTTATCTTTAGCCTTAGGCGCTTCAGGTCTTTCTTTACTGGAGATAACCGCAGCTTACGGGGTTTTTGCCAATCAAGGCTTTTATACAAAGCCTGTTGCCATTGAGAAAGTCCTTGATGACCAGGGCACAATAATCGAAAAAAATATTCCTTCTCCTCAACAAGTATTAGATATTCAGACGAATTATCTGATGACTTCTTTACTTGAGGGGGTAATTCAGCACGGCACAGGCTGGCGAGCAAAAGCTTTGAAGCGTCCCCTGGCCGGCAAAACCGGCACCACCAATAAATATATTGACACCTGGTTCATAGGGTTTAGCCCTGAATTAGTAGTAGGTGTGTGGGTTGGCTTTGATGAGTACAGAAGCTTGGGGGAAAATGAAACCGGTTCCAGGGCTGCTTGTCCCATATGGGTAAAATTTATGGATGAAGCCTTAAAGGGAAGCCCTGCGATTAATTTTGCTGTTCCAGGAGGCATCACCTATGTAACCATTGACCAAGATACCGGATTAATAGCCACTGAAAATTGTGAAAATGTTATTTTAGAAGTATTCCGTGAAGGAACTGAACCGAAAGAAAAATGTAATTGTCGTCAATTGAAAGCAGATCGATTCTTCGATATAGATTTTCAGTCTCAGAAAAAATAGACAACCAGAACAAGGTTCACTATTCTTAGCCCATTTGTTTTAGACTGTAATGGTTTTTGTGAATCCTCATTAAGGTATCATTTAGACAATTTATAAGCATACATAAATACTTAAAAAAGCCAAATCCTATATTAAGATAAACCCGATATGCACCCCAATAATTTGTTCTGTGATAAATTTTTTTGATTAACCGGATCTAAATCATGTTCATCCTGTTATCCTGTCTAAACGTTCATGAAAAGCTTTTTCACCCCCGAGGATGGAAACCATGTCTTTTTCAGTAAAATATATTTCTCAAAATGC
>JAUWIR010000156.1 GCA_030605265.1 Pseudomonadota bacterium
AGTACAAAGGGTACTGTGTAAATAAGACGGGAGGTATGGAATTTTTTGACTGTTTCCTCAGCCACTGTATAGAGTGCATAGGCAATAACAGTAGCAGATGTGACTACTGCAATCATTTGATCTAATAAATATGGGCTGTATTCCTTTAATATTTTTCTATGGTCGGCTGCATCCTTATCTAAGAAAATTAACTCATGCCGGCGTTTACTGAGGGCTAAAAATAAAGAAAGCAGCATTGTACATATCAAAAGCCAAGAAGATATAGGGACATCAATAACCTCGGCCCCGGCTACTACTCGAAGCACAAAACCCGCAGCAATTGAAAATACATCTATAATTACCATCTTTTTTAAAACATATGAATAGGCTAATTGAATTGTTAAATATATTACAGCAACCAAAAAGAATGCCCCCCCCAATAGCCAGGAGAAAAATAGAGAGGATGATAATATGAGACTGATTCCATAGATGGCTGAAGATTTTGACAAGTTTCCCGAAGCTATGGGGCGTAAACGTTTCAGGGGATGTTTCCGATCAGATTCCACGTCTAATAGATCGTTAAAGATATAAACACAGCCGGAAAGAGCACAGAAAACAAAAAAGGAGTTAATTACTTTTATAATCATGGGGTGATAGAAAATATTACAAGAAAAAACGATGGGAGCAAAGATGATAATATTTTTTATCCACTGATGGGGGCGCATGCACAAAATGAGGTTTTTCAATTGCCGGGCAATAACTAAACAAGAAAGGGAAGTGACCTGTTTAGTTTCAGATTTAACTTGCATAAATCTCTTTTCGGCCATAGTTTGAATTTACATCTTTTGATACTTTTTTTTGTATACATGCATATGGTTAATTAAGATCTAGGCAATATAGGCGCCAATTATCAGCACCCCTCATTACTCTGTTTACATTTTTTTAATTCACCATGAAGAACATGAAGAGCATGAAGATTTTATTTTTAAAGATAACTAACTTTATTTCTTCCCTTGTGCTTTGATTGATATAATGCCTTATCTGCTTTATTCAAAATTCTTTCAGGGGTATCCAAGGAACCATCAAATTCGGCCAAGCCGATACTTAGGCTAATTTTGCATTGGGGAAAAATTTTTTTCCTCATGGCGCCGTATTTATTAACAATGAGCCGGATTCTTTCGGCAAAGATCAGGGCACCCTGCAAAGGTGTATTAGGTAAAATTACTAGAAATTCATCACCGCCAAATCTACCAACTATATCAATATTCCTGGAACTCTTTTTGATTATTTCAGCAATATCCTTTAATACTATATCACCTGATTGATGTCCATAACTATCATTGATCATTTTAAAATAGTCAATATCGAAAAGAGCAATGGAGAAGGTTTGTTTGAAACGGATTGAACGTAGCGACTCATTTTCTAAAGAACGATCTAATTGTCGCCGATTATAGATATTGGTCAGGGAGTCGACAATGGCCATTTGAGCTGTTTGGTGAAACAATTTAGCATTTTCCAGGGCCATGCCGATATTCACTGCCAATACTTCGAATACCTTTAAAGTATCTTGAGTCACCATGATAATTTTTTTTGAATTATCAATAAGAAGTAAATCCGTAATAGCATTCCCCCCCCTGATAGGAGCTAAAAGAATTGCTTCACTATCCAATAAATGTAATAACCTTTCACTCGCAGAAGGAATGGAAGCATTTTTTTGTAGGTAAACAATTTGCTCGGTTTTCATGCAAGCAACTAAAGGTGCGCAAACCTCTTCATCCCATTTACATCCAAGGGAGGTGAAGGGGATGTTTTGAAATTCACCAAATACTTTTTTAGGGACCATTGCTTTTTGCCTGGAATCAACCGAGAACCATATTATTCTGTTAAGGCCAAAATTACCAGAGATCTCTGTGATTACTTTATCAATAATTTGAGAAGGATCAAGGGGTTGCCTTATTTGGTAGGTAATTTTATTAAGGATATTCAGCTCCTGAATATGTCTTTCTAATTTTTTTTTCGCCTCTTCATAAAGAGAATTAATTTTCCCTAATTCAAGATTAGCTCTTTGTAAAGCTTTTCGAGTATCTTTTAGGTCGGTAATCCGAAAATTGAAAATTTTTGAGTTAAGGGCTAATTCTCTGTTCATTTCTTCAAGAATAGGCTCAATAGCAAGTTTTTTTATTTCTACAAACTCTTCCATTTGGGGGGCGAGGGTTGGTTGGGAAAAAAGGTTGAAAGATCCTAATGCCTGTGTCCAACAAATAAAATCAGCTACAGATATAATAGCTACTAAGGGAGTAAGCTGAAAATTTGCATTTTTTTCCCCATGGTGGTGACCGATAGCCGATTGAAGAGATGGCGGCAAATTCCATTTTTTAGCTGCCAGTTTTCCTAAGAGGCAATGGTTGGAAGAAAAAAATTTCTTTTCAAATGAAGGTGAAAGCGTTGGTTTTGAGGTTAAATTTTTTAAATAGGTTGTATATTGTTCATTAAAAATTTGTTCAAGCAAGATTTTTCCAATATCATGAAGAAGGCCGGCCACATAAGCTTCATCAGGGTTCTTATAATGTATGTCCAAAGCGATATTTTTCGCTACAGTGGCAACCGAAAGAGAGTGGCACCAAAATTGAGTCTTGTTGAAAAGATATTCCCCCTGGTTTTCCATGACCAGATTATCAAAAACAGAAATACTTAAGAACAATTTTTTTATAGTATCAATTCCTATGATAGTCAAGGCATGCTCTAAGGTGCTTATTTTTTCGCGCAATCCATAGGCTGCGGAATTAACAATCTTGAGTACTTTGGCAACAAGGGCCTGATCAACCTTGGCTATTTTTGATATATCCTGGATGGAACTTTTTTCATCCATCACTGTATTCAAAATATTTGTTACTACTGTTGGTAAAGTCGGCAGGCCTTCATTTAACTTTTTATCAAGCTCTTGTTTTGAGATTTCTTGCAATTACCTAACCCTTTATTAAAAATTGGCATTTTTGTAGTTCAATCATTGCAACCCGTGCAATTGACTATTTACAATAACCCTTTGACTTTACACTAGCAGCAATTTTCTATTTGACATGGTTTGTCAACAAATAAAGGATACCGGAATTTTCATTTTTTGTCATGCAGGATTTCATCCTTCATAATTCATCCTTTATTAACTTAAGACTGCCAGATTTCCGGCTCAAACGAGCCGGGGGAACACAGTTCTATCCGATAAGCAGTGATGATGATTACTCCATAATTAGGATCATTCGGTCCTTTAAAAATTTTCCCTAAACTATCATTCCAAAATTTTTTCTTTTCTTTTTCGTCGGTACTTATTTTTGCATGGCCTTGTATTTGAAGATATGGATTCATTTCTGTTAGTCCTGTAACTCCGCAAGTTAAGTGAACTTCCGGGTTATGTTTAATTTGTCCTGCCTTTCGAGCATTAACAAAAGTAGCCATACGGATTTTTAATTCCTCATCAGCCATACACATTACATAACGGACCCAAGGTTTTCCATCTTCAGTAATTGTCGCTAAACTTCCTAATTGAGGGTGTTTGAAAATAGCTAATATCTTCTGTTTAACATGATCCACTTATTTACTCCTTTACTAATTTTTTTTAATTATGAATATAAATTAATTTAAGTTAATATAATCGAAAAAGAAAATTTTTGCAAGAATAGATAATTTGAATTTGAGCTATTGGTAATAATTCGTTATTATAGTAGAGAAAAAATGTAAAGAGTAAAAGGAGATAATAACGAAATAGTAACTTCAAAGGTGATAAAAAATGATAGAAAATAGTAAATTAGAAAAATATATTGTTAAATCAAAAAATAAATTTGAGGATTTATTAGGGGCTTTAATCGAGATACCGACTGTTAGCATGAACCCCGCCAATAAAGCGGATATATTAGCCGGGGCACAACTTGCAGCCTCTTATTTAGCCGATATCGGAGCTCGAGTTGAAATTCTTGAAACAAAGGGGAATCCTATTGTTTTAGGGTATTTGCATATTGATTCCAAAGCGCCTACCGTGACCTTGTATCACCATTTAGATGTTCAACCGGCTTCACCATCGAAATGGCATCATCATCCATTTCAGTTCACCATTAAAAATAAAGAATTGTATCTGGGAAGGGGCGCCACTGATGACAAAGGACCCGCCATAACAGCTTTAATGGCTGCAAAATTTGTCGCAGAGGAAAATATTCCGATAAATATTAAATTTATCTGGGAGATGGAAGAGGAAATAGGCAGTCCAAATTTTGAATATGCTATAAAGACGAAAAAGGAAAATTTGACTACAGATTCAATTTTGGTTTCTGATACTATCTGGATTTCTCGGCAAAAACCCGCCATTCCTTATGGCTTAAGAGGGCTCATGACGGCTTTACTAACCTTAACCACAGGAGAACGAGATGCTCATTCCGGGTTAACAGGGGGCGCCGCCAGAAATCCAATTGGAGAATTATGTCAAATTATTGATCATTGTTACGATCCTAAAACCGGGAGAGTAAAAATAGAGGGGTTTTATGATAAGGTGATGAGCCCTTCAATTGAAGAGCTGAAAGAATACGAGAATTCTGAATTCAATATTGACCATTTTAAAAAAGACCATGGACTATTGAGTTTGCGAACAGAAGATACCTTACAGCTAATAAAAGCCATCTGGTGTGAACCCACTTTTGAGGTACACGGAATAACAGGCGGATATCTTGATGAGGGGATCAAAACCATTGTACCCCATTTTGCTCAAGCTAAAATGAGTACAAGGTTAGTTCCAAATCAAAATCCAATGGAGATTTTTCAATTAATAAAAGAATTTGTTAAGAAAGAAAATCCGGATGTAGAAATGCGCTTGGAGGCGACCTTAACCCCTTACTTGGGAGAATTCGATGGTCCCTATGCTCAAGCGGCCAGGCAAGCGATGATACAAGGGTTTGGAGTAAACCCTGTATTTATTCGGGAAGGTGGGTCAATCGGACCTGTAGTTACCATGCAAAAGATCTGGTCTGTTCCTGTTGTTCTTTTAGGATTGAGCCTTCCTGAACATGGATATCATGCTCCTAATGAATATTATGATTGGGGCCAGGCAGCAGGGGGGATAAAAACACTTGTTCATTATTTTGATCTTTTGAGTCAGATGAAGCAATAAAATATCTACAAGAAATCAATGTGCCCTACTTTTTCTTTGTCTTTCGTGAGATATTCTAATAGCTGATTATAGTGGTCATAATGGAAATAAGTGTTGCGGCCGAGACAATAATTGATGCATTCTTTTTGATTGATTTTTTCTAAGACTTCCTTACGTTTTTCTCCAAACCAAATCTCTTTAAAACTGTTTTTATAAATAGAGCCATAGCTATATTCAACTTCACCCCTTAATGTACAACAAGGATAAAGATTTCCATCAGAGCCTAAAATACCAATAAGGTGATGAGCTAAGCAAATATCATAGGGCAGATTTTTATATCCTCGGTAGAAATGATAGATTTTAGTACCTAAAATTTGAAATTTTTGATTTTCATGTTCTTTTCTAATTTTTATGAGTAATTCGTCTATTTCCCGCATCATTTTAGGAGTAAATTTTTGAGCTTCCTCACCAATAACTCGCTTAAAGGCAATATAACGACATCCTACATCTCTGGCCAGGTGAGCGGCATCCTCCATTTCGCAAATATTTTCAGGGTGGACTATGAATAAAACACCGGTAAACACCGAGGTGGAGATTTGATATAAATTATCAACAATATTTTGAAAAGAATCACTTTTGAAAGGTTTATGTAATTTTTGATGAATTTTGGCTGAGGCTGCATCCAGACTTATCCGTATCCAATTAAGGTATGGTATGGCTTCCAGGTGGCGATTAATTATTTCTCCATTTGTGATCAGACCTAAATCTAATCCTTTGTTTTTCAGTTGTTGAGTTAATTTGCTAAAAGAAAAGTAAAGTAATGGCTCTCCTCCCCCCTTAAACACAATACTTTTTACTCCCTGGGAGATCATCTCTCCTGCAAATTGTAATAATGGAAATTCTTTAAGTGTCGTATTAATTCGAGTATTGTATGAATTATCAAGGCACCAAATGCATCGATGATTACAAGCGTTCGTTAAATCGATTTCAAAAGTAACCGGGACAGGTAATTCTCCCCTACAAATGGCATGGATGCGATCAAGATGATGTAATATCTTAAATTCACTAAATTCAAACATAGGAGCTTTCTTCTGTTAGTTTGAAAATGTAATACCTCTTAATTAATTTATTCGCCAAAAATCAATTTAACTTCGAAATGAAATTGAAATCAATATGCAATTTTTGAAAATCAACGTGAATAACGCGGACTAAAACACGATCACCAATATGGAATATTTTTTTTGTTCTATACCCTTCCAGTTGATGCTTTCTTTCATCAAAATGGTAATAATCTTCTCCAAGGTTTCGAATATGCACTAACCCCTCGACAAAAATCTCTTCCAGCTCAACAAAGAAACCAAAATTCATAATACTACTTATAATGCCCCTGTATTCTTCACCTATCCTCTCTTGCATGTACCTTGTTCTTTTCATATCCACAATTTTTCTCTCAGCTTCCTCGGCGATTCGCTCACGTATGGAAGAATGATTGGCTATCATGGTTAATTTTTCAGGTAAAGTAGTATCATTGATAATATTTTCTCTCTCCCCTTGTAATACTCTTTTTAAGGATCGCTGCACGATTAAATCAGGATATCTTCTTATTGGGGAAGTAAAATGTAAATAATGTTTCATGGCCAAGCCAAAATGTCCGATGTTTTTTGTTGAATACCTTGCTCTTTTCATGGAACGAAGAAGGAGGTAATTGACCACTTCTTCTTCAGGTTTGCCTCGAAAATACTCCTGGATTTTTTGAAAATCAGAGTGCTCTAACTTTTGATTTGTAGTGTTATCTTTTATCCAGCCTAATCCATGTAAAAATTCGAAAAAATTTAAGATATCAGTTTCTTCAGGGGGCTCATGAATACGAAAAATGACTGGTATAGCCCCCTTGATAAAAAATTCAGCTACCAGGGTATTAGCTTTAAGCATAAGCTCTTCTATCAAATTATGGGCAATTGTCCTTTTTGCTCTGGTAATAGATTGAACGTCACCTTGCAAGTCTAAAATTATCTCCGGTTCAGGTAAATCAAAATCAATACTCCCATTTCTCATGCGTACCATCCTGATGGTCTGGGTGAGATTAATGAGTGTTTGTAAAGTGATTTGCAGGGTATGATGGTTTATTAAAATTTTTTTAGAAGAGAGTATATCTTCAACTTGATGGTAGGTGATTCTTTCATTGCTGTTGATTATACTGGGGGAAATAGTAAAATTCAGGACCTTTCCTTCTCTATCAAGGTCAATGCCTATTGAAATGGTCAGACGATCTTTCCCTGGCTTCAAACTACAAAGTTCATTTGACAGTTCCGGAGGGAGCATGGGGATGCACAGGTCCGGAAAATACACACTGGTCCCCCTTGAGAAAGCTTCTTGATCAAGTACACTGCCCTCAGGAACGTAATGACTCACGTCAGCAATATGTATCCAAACTCTAAATGTATTGTTTGATGCATTTTCCAAAGAAATAGCATCATCGAAATCTTGAGCCTTCTCTCCATCAATAGTGAAGGTGAATAACTCTCTTAGATCCAGCCTGCCTTCCAGGTCTTTTTCTGTGATACTTTGGTAATTGGTCAGTTCCTTTAAAGCTTCAGAAGAAAAAGTATTCGGTAATTGATTGTCTTTGATAACTATTTGAAAATCCATTGTAGGATCATCCGGCCATCCTAATATTTCACTGATTTTTCCTGTAGGGTTGCGATATTTAGTTGGATATTCAAGTATTTCTACAACAACTATTTGTCCTTTTTTAGGTTTTAATCCCTTTGTTTTCGGAATGATGATATCTTGAGTGAGGTAAGGATTATTGGGAATAACAAAAGAAATATGCTTCGATTTTTTAAAACGCCCGATGACTATTTTATGTGCTCTTTCTAAAATACGTACAATAGTTGCCACCCTCTTGCCGCGGTCAGTATCTTCTCTGGCTATAACCCGATCACCATCCAATACTTCCCTCATACTGCCTGGTGGAATAAAAAGGTCTTCTTGGTCCTCATTATCAGGGATGACAAATCCATAACCGGAAGGATGAGCTTTTACATATCCTGTAATCAAATTCATTTTTCTGGGAAGGCCATATTTACCTCCCTTAATAAGGATAAGCCGGCCTGAATCGATGAGGTTTTGTAAGAGCTTTTTAAAATCAAGCCGGTCTTTTGAATTTACCTTCCAAACCGCCATTAACCGGCGCAAAGCATAAGGGCCTCTTGAGCTTTTACGAATAAATTCTAAAATGTCTGATTCAGTTATTTTTACCATTTTCTGATCCGGGATATATCATTAGTAAGGGTTCATAGGTTCTGAGTTCAGAGTTCAGGGTTATTTTTGTTTGCCCGAAGGCCAGTTATTTTCATCATGATACATCGAATAGGGCACTTCTACTTCTATAATGCCTTTTGGTAAATATTTTTCCAGGACC
>JAUWIR010000510.1 GCA_030605265.1 Pseudomonadota bacterium
ATCCAATCTTTGAACTTAATTATTTATTAAATATAGATTGGGAAATGGTAGAATTGCATCTACTGAAAAAAGTACGAACGATTTTGACTTTAACGATATTGCTTTTCTGAATCACTGGCTCAAATCCCGACATTCTAACCCCTTTCATCCATAATTTTGCTTCAGCCACAGGCTCCTTTTTTATAATTTCCCCCTCGTGTTTGAGTGATCTCAAATTTTTTTGTCATTTTCAGGCCCTTTTTTCATATCTGATACAGCCCATAAAAGTTTTCAACAACAGTATTAAAACGCCTCATACAAAATTGAGCTGAGATACAAATTTTTTTCCTATCATACCTAATGGACCCAATTGTCAAGATGAGGAGATTAAAATATAGCTTCGCCCCGTCGATTCCAGAAGCTTTTTGAATCTACGAGAATTTTTGGATGACAAGAGTAATAGGATTTATAAATATTTTTTTATTTTTTATCCTGACCATATTGTAATCCTGGCTAATCTATTTTAACTTTATCAATAGATTGGCCAGGTTTCTGCTGAGGATAATAACCATAATGATAATAGCGATAATAAGCATCCTTTTTTATATCTCGCCGGTTGAGTATCACCCCGCAAATCTTGGCGCCCACAGTTTCGAGCTGCTGTTTGGCCCTTTGCACCATCTTGCGATTAGACCGGCCCACATGCACCACAAAAATTACTCCATCCGCATGGGAGGAGAGTATACAGGCATCACTGAAGGAATTCACCGGTGGGGAATCGAAAATAATGGTATCGAATTTTTTCTTTAGAATACCAATCAACTCGTGCATTCTCCGCGACCCCAAAAGCTCTGTAGGATTGGATGGAATTGGCCCTGAATTAAGGACCTTCACATTGTCAATAGGACCATCTTGAAGGTATGAAGATATTTTTTGATCAATAAAGGGAATACTCTCAATATGCGGGTTCTGCTTCTGAACGTTCTGCAGGAAGGTGGCAGGGCTCGTTCCATTAGAGCTGCTCGGATAATGAATTTCCGGTAGTCTTTGATCCTGAAAATAAAATTTTCCCTTTTTGAGCGAATAAATATGATGTAAGGCCCCGGATAGGTGGAGATTTAGGGGCCCTTCTATGTCTTGAGGAGAAAGTAAGTTCATGTTCACCAATATAGAGCCTAACCTTTCCGGAGCATAGGTTTGTCTCTTTAAGGCCCTTCCCTTTTGATCCGCACTGATTTTACCACTTTCCACCAGCATATACCCAATTCGCTCCTCTTCCGGTCGGTTCTTCCACAGGACATCAACCAGATGGCCATTTCGAAACCAGAGATGATAATCATCTCCATTTTCTAAAATACGTAATAAGCCACTTTTCCCTTGAATGTTTAAGACTAGAAACAAGTCTCCTATACCATACTGAGCCAGGTTTCCTTCTGCTAAATTGGTGTTGTATACATCAGGCAGGATATTCGTTAACCCCTGATTTTGATTATGCCCAAAGACTTTATAGATAGTAGGAATTCTTAAATCCGCATCCACCAGCAGGACTTTTTGCCCTGCCTCGGCCATGGTTAAGGCCAAATTTATGGCTGTTGTTGTTTTCCCTTCATTAGACATGCTGCTGGTAACCAACAAGGATTTAGCCTGTTTTTCATGGAAAGAGTAATGGATGTTAGTACATAATGACCTGTAAGACTCAGAAAAACAAGAGGATAAACCCTTATCTATTACCAATACCTTCTTTTCATTACTCCTTTTTGACTTGATATGCCTTTTATGGTCGTCCTTTTTCTTTGGCTCTTTCACGCTGATTTTCTAATCCTCTCTGCTTCCGGCACAATCCCCAGCACTGGTAATTTAAGATAGTGCTCCACATCCTCTTCTGTTTTAATATTGGTTTCCATATATTCCATCAAAAATACCAGGCCAACGCCGGACATAAGACCCAAAATAATCCCGAGGATAATATTCAACTTTTTTTTGGGTTTGATGGGAGATTCGGGCCTGGCAGCGGGTTCAATAAGGCGAATGCTAGATTTCCCCATGCTTTCATTAATCTGGGTTTCTTTGAGTTTATTTAACATAATTTCATAAAGGCTTTGGTTAGTTTCCACTTCCCGTTCTAATACTGCATAGCGGATTTCCTTCTGGTTGGTTAGCATGGCATCCTTTTCGTACTTTTTGATAGCAGATTGCAGCGCCTCCTGCCGGGACCGAAGGATGGAATCCTCCATCAAAAGGCCCTTGTAAGCCTTGTTGAGCTTGCTGTCAAACTCATCCTGCAGAATGTCCATGCGACCGAGCAGACTGGTAATTTTGGGGTGTTTGTCTTTATAACGTTCTTTTAGCTCGTGAAGTTGTATCTGTGTCTCGGTTAAGTCCATGGTAAGCCTTTCCAAAATTTGGTCATTCAAAAGCTCAAGCCCCAGGGCTTTTTTATTTCGCCTGGCCATAATTCTTTCCAATTCAACAATCCGGGCTTTCAATTCCATGCGCTGGGTGTGAACCTTAATGTAAGAAGCATTCAATTCACCAATCTTTTGCGTATTAATACCTTGCTTTTCCGTGATGGAAAAAATTTTTTCATCGTTTTTGAATTTATAGAACCTCTTTTCAGATTCAGCCAAATTTTTCTTCATTTCATTGATTTGGAATGAAACCCAGTTAATAAATTTTTGGGCAGCGCTCAGGCGACAAGACATATCATATCCGATGTAAGCCTCCACCAGGCCATTAGCAATTCTTTGGGCCCAGGAAGGATCCTCGTCCGTCGCAGTGATGTTAACCAAGCGTGTGTCCATAGCCCGTTCGGCCTTAATTTTTTCCTTTAAGCCGGCCACCAGGGCCATTATCTGCTCATTCGCTTCCTGCTCCGGAGAGAGGGCCGGTTGATTTGTTTGGTTATTGGCGCCTTCCTTCGTGGGAGGAAGTAGATTTTTGATGGATTCTTTGAATTTTTTGATGTTTTCCCGAAGGGTTACTTTAAAAGAAGATAAGAGGCCCTGGTCTATGATCAAGTTTTTTTGTTCTTCATATCGTTCTTTAAGATGAAGATTTTTAACTACCCGTTCGAGCACAGGATAGCTAGTGACCATTTTAAACTGGGTATTGAAGGTAAGCTCCTCAGATAAATAACTTTCGTATTCCAAATACTCTAAATCCTTTCCGGAAACAATAGATTTTCCTCTCTCCTTGTCAATAACCAACTGGGATTGGGTCTGATAGATAGGAGTAATAGTGTAGTTTCCGATAACGACGGTAGTGACGGTAATAAAAAGGCAAGCGATGATGAGCCATTTCCGCTTGCGCAAAAGATGCAGGTAATCTAGCAGATGAACTTCCTTTTGTATGTGATCCATTGGTATACAATCTATTTCTATTTTTTGATCGCAAAAAAATGGGGGTATTTACTTTACTCAGGGGTGAAATAAAGCATCACCCTTCCTTAACCCCTCCCATCGAGGGAGGGGGACTGAATGGTTACGAAAATTTAGGTTAGGAGAGTTATAAATGTTTAGACCGGCCAGGATGTCTAAAGTTGAATTACAGGTACCCCAGCACCTGGTGGCCAAAACCACATGCATGATTGCCAATCTAAAAAGACTTCATTTAATAAATATTCGAAAGACACAGGTGGGGAAAACCGATTTTGAGTCCCCGGTTGACAGAATTTTATAGTGTAAGTATGCGGAAATGAAAAGCAGATTAGCAAAAATTTTAACCTTTCTGGAAATCGACACTGATGACTTATCATACTGTCTTTGTCAAAAAGAGGTTAATCCGCCTGAAGATGTTTTTCAGATA
>JAUWIR010000062.1 GCA_030605265.1 Pseudomonadota bacterium
TATTCAAGCTGATGGGAACCAAGGACTATAGAAGGCGTCTTGTGGGTAAATTAAAAAAGACAATTCACAGGAAAAAAACAGAACGTCTGGAATTTATACCAATTCATTTAACCAAAGTGGGTTTGGTGGAGAAGATTGAGTATCATGGATCCGCTCACATACACGCCTATACAAAAGATAATGGAATTATCTCTATCCCAAAGGGTGTAAAAGAGCTAAAAGAAAATACAGAAATTGAAGTAATCATGATTTAAAGAAGCGTTCAAAGTTCAGAGTTCAGAGGTCAGGGTTGTTTTTGGGTCATTGGCTGCAACTTGAGCCGGGACGCATTGTAGGATTTTTGTTCTCTCGCCAAGACGCAAAGAGCGCCAAAACTTATTACTTGGCCCTTCAGGACCATAAACTTTGAACTCTGAACTCTGAACTCTGAACTCTGAACTCTGAACCTCTGAACTCTAAACTCTAAACTCTGAACCCTGAACTCACCTGAACCTCCTGAAAAGTATCATTTTAATTCCTCTTAACTCCTCTGTACATGGCTTATCTTTTTAAACCGGAAAAAAATATTAAGGAAAAATTTTTATAATGTACGAAAAATACATCAAAAGTAGGTGTGGATTTTTCATTTCATGCATTTAATGGGAGATAAAAAGATGGAAAAAAGTATAAAGTCATTGATCATGGCTTTATTTTTCATTATGGTTCTATTATTAACTATGGGTGTGGAAGCTAAAGCTGGTGATCAATGGAGAAGAGTAGGGGGTAATGGTTTTGGTGATTCCAAAAATGATTATGCGTGGGGTATGGCTTCATTTAAAGGGTATCTTTATGTAAGTACCTTAAATATTTTAACCGGGTCGGAAATCTGGAGAAGTAGACCAGGAGAGCATGGTACATGGGAAAGGGTCTATAAATCTTATTTTTTCTCTAACACAGGGATCCGATGTCTTTATGCAGATGGTGATGAAGCACTTTATGCAGGTACCTTGAACAAAACCGGAGCGGAGATATTAAGGACAGTGAATGGGACTGCCTGGACAAAAGTTGCCAAACGAGGATTTGGTAACTGGCAAAATGATACTATTCGTTGCATAATACGGTTCGGGGATCATCTTTATGCCGGGACAGGGCATGATGGCGCGGAATTATATAGGAGTGAAGATGGGTTTAATTGGGAATTTGTTGATGCGAAACCCGGGTTTTCAACTATGGTCTTAGATCCGGTGACCAATAACCTAGTTGAGAATAACGTCATGATTGGTGAGTTGGCGGTTTTTAAAAACCAGATCTATGCCTTTACCTGGACTACGGATATTGGGGTATTAGGAAAAAGATTTAATTTTAACTTTTTTGATTTTTTTATTAATTTCGGCAGTATTATTAATAGATATGAAGGGTATGAGGCCACACTTCCGGAATTTTTTGCCAGGACCCCGGGCGCTTTTGAAGTATTCCGCAGTGAAAATGGAGTAGATTGGGAAAAGGTGGTTGGTCTGGATGACGAATATGGAAATGGTCTGGGATTATCAGGCTATGATTCGGAAAATATGGCCAATGATGTAACCACCTCAGTGACGGTTTTTGATGGGCATTTATATCTGGGGCCCGAGAATCCCAATGGCAGAACATCTTTGTGGAGAACAAGTAACGGCACACAGTGGGAAAAAGTGCTTGATTTTTGGGAATTAGGGGAGGTATTTAATTTTTATATCTGGCGTATGATTCCTTATAATAAAAAATTATATATAGGAACTTACAATAATGGTGCAGTGCAAATGCCGGGTGTCACTGGAGCGCAGATCTGGGTTTCTGAAACAGGTAATGCAGGGACTTTTTATCAAAATGTGGCCAACGGCTTTGATGGGGGGAGCACATGGTTTTCAAATTTACAAATACCCAAAAACTATGGTATTCGGTCTTTTGCTATACATAATGAAAAACTGTATGCCGGAACAGCAACAATCATAAGCATACCTGTGCCTCGCTTGCAGGGGCAACAGATCGGTTTAAGTATTGCGGGCAGTGAAGTAGGTTGTGAAGTCTGGCAACTGGTCCCCGGCCGTTTTGAATGGGAAGAGATCATGAGTAGTAAGAAGAAAAGTGAAAATTTAATAGAGGATGTGTTGATTGGCAATGGTAATACCACTGAGCATAGTGCCTATGATCCCTAAGAACCCTTGATCCGTGCCGCAGATAAAAAGGTTTTTAATATTGGTACGGCCGTCTTTTGCTTTTAATGGAGAACCATATATGGCACCATTGATTCGCCCAGTGAATTTTTCAATTGTTAGAGGGGTAAAAATGTCCTGAGCTTTTATTGCTTTCTCTAAATTACTGTAACGTTTGAGCGTTTTTTCTTGGGACCTTTTCAAGCAGAATTCCTTTTGCTGTTGGTATTCTTCCCGAGTCAATTTTTTCCAGAGGTGGTAATTGGCTAAATGCGTCAGCCGGACCATTCCTTCTTTGGTTGAAGGATTATCTATTTGATAATTACTGGGACAACATATTACCCCGCTTTTTAGGTCAACTAATTCTTGAGGCCTTTGATAGAGAAAGTGTTCAGTATCATTATAAAAGGTTATAGTATGCTTTAATCCATAGTTAACAGGCGGTGTATCGAGTATAAGGATTAATTCGATAAAAGAGAGATTTCCCGGCCTTGCTTCTTCTTTTTGATCCAATAGCTTTTTAGGCAAAGGCAAATCTGAGCAGAGGGTTTTTGTCTCAGGAAGTCCGATAGAGGAAATATATTTTTGGGCCTTGATTATTTCCCCATTGTTAAGCAGTATTTGGGTTACTTGATTATCTGAGGTAATAAGCTTTTGAACTTGGCAATTGGTCTTTAATTCTCCGCCGCAATGTAAATATTTTTCTTTTAACAGGGAGATAACTTTTCTCATTCCTCCCCGGGGACAAGCCAGTCCTTCACAAAAAAGGCTCCTGAAGAGAATGGAAAATTGCGGAAAATCCACATCATTTTCCCATGAACTTCCATAGAACATAGTCGGGCAGAGGATCATTTCAATAAGAAGAGGATCAGACAGAAAGGAATGAAGGATTTTTCTACTGGAAATAAATTCTTTTGAAGGGGAATATCCTTCATACCCGGAGAGTGATTTGGATAATTTTACGAACTGATCTATTTGCTTGGGAAATTTATCGGCAATTTCTTGAAGGAGAAAATTGAAATCGTTGGTAAAGTTTATCTCTTTATCTAAAAAGCGGATACAGGAAATTGTTTGAGGGAAAAGTTCCAAATCGTTGTAAGGGATTCGCAGTTGTCGTAATATTTTGGGTAAAGGGGTAGTTTTGATATGCCTAGGAACGTAATTGGTGATAGCATGCAAACCAACATCAATTTGACGCCCCTTTAAAGTATAATAGGAATTTAAACCGCCAAGACGAGGTTGTTTTTCTAATAAACAAACATTACGTCCAAAATGCGCTAACCTGACTCCGGCGGCTAATCCTGATAGGCCTCCCCCAATTATGACGGCATCATAAACCATTAGAAATTTATTTATTAGCGAGTAAAGGCTCTAAGTACTCCACACTACTATTCATACTGGCCAGTTTTGGATAATCGTCTTCCGGAATTTCCACTTTATAGCGTTTACGCAGTTCCATGATAATATCCAGAAAATCCATGGAATCCAGGTCTATTTGTTCTCTAATGGCTCCTTCTCCTTCAAGATTGTTCACATCCTCATCTGGTACAATTTCAGATATGATGTCTAAAAGTGAAGTTTTAATCTCTTCCTTAGTCATATCATCTCCCTGCGTTTTTTAATTCTTATTATTTTATTTATATTATTTTATCTTATATTTTATATTTATATCAATATTTATTTTTAAAAAAATATAAAGGTTAAAATACTTGTCTTTATCGGTTATCCATTTTGTATTATTTTATCATTTTTTGTATCTTTTGACAATCACTACTGAGTTAATTCCCAGCATGCCAAAGGAATTATTCAGGATATAATCTACTTGTTTTATTTTTTCGGGGGTTTTTATTACTAATAGAGGAATATCGCATTCAGGGTCAAGATTATCAAGATTGATTGTTGGATGCACTAACCCATCTTCAAATGACGGCAGGTTCCCGGCTAATTCTAAAGCGCCGGCTGCTCCCATGGTATGTCCGATAAAACTTTTTGTATTATTAACATAAGTTTTCGAACTTTTTCCAAAAACCTTTTTTATGGCTTTTGCTTCCTGAATATCACCAACAGGGGTAGCTGTGGCGTGACTGCTCAATATATCAATCTGTTCCGGACTAATACCTCCCCGGAAAAGGGCTAATTCCATACATTCCGCTTGTCTTTCCCCAAAAGGGATAACAAAATCAACTGCATCGGAATTAATAGCGTGACTAACCACCTCTCCATATATGTAGGCCTTTCTTTTTAGGGCATCTTCAAGTCTCTCCAGGGTGTAAATGCAGCCCCCTTCAGAAACCACAATGCCGTTTCTCTTTTGATCAAAGGGGCGGCATGCTTTATGGGGGTTTTCATGAAAGGCCAGGGCCCCTTGACTTTTGAAACTGGCAAAAATACCAAAGGTGTGAATGCTCTCTGAAATTCCACCCACTAAGGCCAAATCCACTTCATTTAACAGTAACATCTGGGCTCCCTGAATTATGCCGCAATTTCCTGCTGCACAGGCTGCTCCTATAGTATAGTGTGGACCTGAGATGCCCATATTCAGGGATACTTCTCCGGCCGGATTATTGGCTACTGTGCGGGGATTGTGGTGATGGGTCCAGAATTTTACATCATAATCAAATTGTTTGATATTGTGGATTTCATTTTCCGTTTCTACATTTCCATGTTCAGTAATCCCCAGGTAGATGCCAATTTTCGATTTATCGACTTTGGATGATTCAATCCGGGCATTTTTAATTGCCTCGTGCGCACAATAGATGCTGATAGAGCCCGCCCTTGTCCCTCGGCGAGTTTCTTTTTTTGTTTGATATTTATTTACATCAAAGTTACATACTCCAGCTAAAACTTCGTCCATATAACGAGTTTGAAATTTTTGGATTCCAGCTTTACCTGCTAAAAGGTTTTTTCTGTATTCCGGTAATGAATTGCCATTAGGCGCCGTCAGGCCAATACCTGTGATAACTATTCTTTTTGCGTAATGAGACATTATTTTATATTATTATTACTATCGTTTATTATTACTATCGTTTATTAATATTGTTGGTTGTTATTATTTTTACAATTACGTATCAACTTTCTTTCGGAATCAAATATTGGAAGGATGAAACAGAGCTATCCACTCAAAGATGTATACTATATCATCCAAGGAGGTGCTCTGGCAAGTAAAAAACAATAAATACAGCTGAAAATAAATACATTAGATCTATCAGTATGTCAGTAGACGACCATTTCCCTAAAAATAAGCTTTTCATTCAAAAGCTAAGAGGAGAAGCTTTGCTATGGGATAATTACTTCAACCCTTCGGTTCAGTTCTCGTGCATTCTTATCGTTATTGTGGAGAAGGGGGCTTTCTTCACCCAGACCATGGATGATTAGCTTGTCTTTGGCTAAAGGGTGATATTGACTTAAATAGTGGGCTACCGCTTTGGCCCTTTGTTCTGAAAGCTGTTGATTATATTCCTTTAGACCAAGGCTGCAAGTATGGCCGAATATCTCCACTTTCTCAAAGGAAGGATTATCTTTAATGAATTCACCTATAAGTTGCAGCCGGTAGATATATAGGTCCGGTATTTTGGCTGAATTCAGCTCAAAATAAATGATCATTTTCTTCCTGAAGCTTTCTTTAGCTGCCTCTTTTTTCCTTTCTATTTCTTTATCTTGTGGGCTGTATTTTAAGCCCTTGTTGTACATAATGAAGGCGCTGTAATAATCCCCCAGGGTTGAAAAAATATCCCCCACACTATGGTAAGGAGTAGGATGATCTTTTTTGATCTTCATGGCCTTTTTGTATAATGAGAGGGCCTGTGAATATTCTTTCCGCCTTTCAAAGGAATCGGCCAGATTGTTGTAAGCGCGAACTAACACTTCAGGATCAGAGCAAAGGGGGATGGCCTGTCGAAAGTATTGCTCCCTTTCATAAGGATCGGTACTTGAGGTGCCCTGGTTGTAAAGCTCAACTGCCTTTTGGCAGCCCTCAGGATAAACCGGCGGAGCAAAATAAGGGGAAAAGGAAATAACCAAGGTTAAGGGGGTTATGAGGGTTATGAGAGCTATGAGATTTATGGGAACCTGTTTCATTTTATTCAGCCATAGTTAAAAATTCATAATAATGCTCTTGGGCTTTTTCTCCATCACCCAGTTCTAAATATACAAGGTAGAAATTGGCATGAGCTGTTTTTATTCCCTCGGCAAAATTATCCTGCTTGAATATTTCCAGGGCTCTTTCATAAAAAGAGGCTGCTTCTTGGTAGTTTCCCCTGCTAAAGCTTTGATGCCCTTTATCTAAAAGATCTTTCTCTTTTTCCCCTCTGTAGGATCGCTTTGTTTTTAGCTCAAGGCCCACGGTTTTTATTTCTACCCTCCGATTAAGCTTTCTTCCTTCCTCAGTGATATTTTCCGCTATCGGCTTGTCTTCGCCAAAGCCTATAATCTCAAGATACCCGGCCGGGTATCCGTGCTCCTTTAACCACTGTTTCACCGATTCTCCCCTATTTTCCGAAAGCCATTGGTTGTAAGGCCTTTCCCCAAGGCTGCAAGTGTGTCCTATAAGTTGGAACCTGTAGTAAGAAAATTCATCATCCAGGAGTAAAGCCAGCAATTCCTCAAGCTGCTTTTGTGCCCCTTCTGTAAGGTCTGCTCTGTCAAAGCCGAAATAAAGAGTTTCCGAGGGCACAGGCTTTACGGCCCGTGTTTTGCTCCTTAAACTAAGGGATGAATGAAGCTGTTCTTTATCCTTTATCAGGGTACGTTTTAAATATTGTTGATAATAAGAGTCCGCCTCTTGGTGGACCCCGATTTTTGAATAGACATTCCCCAAACCTATATAGGGGGTAAGATGATCCGGTTTAATAAAAATAGCCTCTTTATATTCGGCAATAGCCTCTTTGTATCTTCCTGCCTGCTCATAAGCATCGCCAAGGTTATTGTAAATCATAGCCAAAATTTTTTCCTCTTGACAATCCTGATCAAGAGCTTTTTTGAAAAGATCTACTCTTTCCTTAAATTCCGTAGCGTCATTTCCCTGATTGTAAAATGCTGCCACACTTTCACAACTTTCCCTAGGGTTGGTCTTTAAGGTTGGCGGTGGTGCAGCAGGTGACCGGCTGGTGCTTCTGGTAATATTATTGGTCGGTATGGTCGGTTCGGGCTTTACCTGATGGGTCTTGTGACAGGCTGTTAGGGTGAGGAATAAGCCGAAAACTATTAAAAAGAAAAAATTACTGATTTTTGTTTTCATGGGGAATACCTTTCTCCTAAAATAGATTTTGTTATTTTACTCTCCAATCATAATAAAGGGGGCCCAGAAATAGGGGTGATCATATTTTTCTTTTGCTTCAAGTTGGGCCATCCTGAGGGCTTTAGGTTTACTCATCCCCTCATTGAGCCATTTTTGATAGAATTTTTCCATCAAGAAGGCAGTGGATTCATCTTCCACCTTCCAGAGACTGGCCAAAAGGGATGGGGTGCCGGCATAGATAAAGCTCCTTGATAAGCCCACCAGATCGTCCCCTCCCTGAATCTTGCACAGGCCGGTCTGACAGGCAGATAGGGTAACCAGATGCGCAAGGGGAAGGTCCAGCCCAAAGACTTCATAAACCTGCAGCTTGCCGTCATTTGATTGGTCTTCTTTACTGAAAAGAAGGCCGGAGAGCATGGGTTGCAGTTCATTGAATTCACCATGCGTAGCCAGGTGAATGACCTCAAATCCTTGGGCTTTCTCCTTAAAGCAGGTCTCTGTGGCCTTGTCAGTTTTGTATAGATTTTCTCCCTTATTGGGAAAAAGCTTGGAAATAGTTGTTGCTTCTGTTTCGGCAAACCCAAGGGGCACATAGTCTGTAGTAGGATTGGCAAAGGCCAGAAGGCGCTTTTGAGAAGAGGGCTTCTTTTTCTTCAAATAAGTGAGGCTGCTTGCTGAGGGAAGATAGGAAAGGTCAAAGCTGTCTACCAAGTATTTTTTCCCGTCGGTAAGGGCGGCAAAGGGGATTTTATGGAGCACCCCGTGGGGCACAATAACCAGTTTCTTGTTCTTTATTTCCTTTTCCAATGGAGCAAAGATTTCCTGATAAAGATACCGGCTGCTTTCAAGAAACCTTTTTTTGTTTTCCCCGGGGTTGGCGGTTTTCCCTTTTGTTGGGGCTTTACTTTTTGGCGTTAAGATAATGTGAGGATCGGCATTTCTTTCTTGAGGGGAGAAATTGGCCAAAATAGTTTGGCGAATTTCCTCGGTTTTTTGTGAAATAGTAGCCTCATCAGCTTTTAAGGAAAAGGCCTTAAGGCTTTCTTTGGTCATAAGCCAGGCATAGGTCCTGTCTTTGGCTGTGTAGTACTCTATGAGGGTGGTATCCTGATCAAGACTGGCCTGGATCTTTTCTATGGGCTCAGGGCTTGGGCTGATAAGTGAGGCAAGCTCGGTATTTTTCAGCTTTACCTCTTCAATGAAGCTTGCGTATTGCTGCTCTTTTTGCTGAAACTCTTTTTGGAGTTTTTTGATATTCTTCCTTAGAGGTTCTTTTTCCTTGACCGTGTCTTTGGCAAGCAAATCTTCTTGTATCTCAATCCTTTTTTGCAGAGTGGCCAGCTCTCTTTGATATGACTTCTCCTCTTGAAGGACATCATCATCTTGTTTGGTTTTTCCCTTGAGCTGTCTTGTGGCCAGCATCTCAAGAAAAATCCTCCCCTTAACCCGCTCGGCCATTTGAAAGGCCTCCTTTTCATACCCTTTTTTCTTTTCCTTAAAGATTACCCTCAGCATACCCTCATAAGGCTCAAGGCGGAAAAATCCAGCCCCCACTTTGCCTGAGAGAAAACATTTTTTGGCGGAAGGAGAAAGGGTTAGCCATTGCTCCTCGACGATGCCGATTCCTTCTTGAAAATGCCGCCTGGCCTGATCATGCTTTCCCTGACCCTCATAGGAAAGACCAAGACCTATGTGTGCGGCAATGATGAAGTCCTTTCCTTGAGACCACTTAAGGGAGCGGGAAAACTCTTTCTCCGCTTCCTGATAATATCCCTTGGCCAGGTAATACCTGCCAAGACCAGAGCCTCCACCTCGTTTTTTGAATATTTGGTAAGCCTCATCAAGCCTGCCGGCTTCAAGAAAGAGAAACCCCAGGTTGTTGAGGGAGGTGGCCACATTCGGGTGATCTTTGCCTAGGGCCTTCTCATAAATTTCAAATGAGCGCTTATAGAGGGGCTCTGCCTGCCCATAGTCGCCCAGGGTTTGGTAGAGTGCTGCCAGGTTGTTGAGGAAGCCAGCCACAGAGGGATGATTTTTGCCCAGGGCCTTCCCCAATATTTCAAGGGAGCGCAGGGCATAGGGGATGGCGTCCTGGTAACGGCCCTCTTGATACAATCTTACAACCTCCTGGTTTAGTTTTTTAGCCTCCTCTAATCCCTGGCTAAATGTTCCTTTTGGCCAAAGACAAATAATTATGGAAAAGGTTAATAAAATCATTTGAATCTTAAGCCAAAATCTCTTATTCATAATAATCCTTCCTTAATCTAATTTTTTATGTTTTTTTGTCCTGACCATAATTTCACAATTAATCAGCCCTAATGCAAGGAAATCCTTCGAGATAGCCTTGAATATCATTCACCCGCTGCCTTATTATACTTTAAACGGGTAAGATTTAGACTTTTGTAATAGTTCACCACGGACACAGAGTCACTGAGAAATAATTTTCGTAACCTGCCGGTTAAGTTTTCCATTATCTTTCCGGCCGATAGGTGCGAAAGGTAACAGTATCCTCGCTCCATTCAAATCCCTCCTTTGAGAGATTATCTATAACCTCTTTGACAAGAGTAATTCGTGCCTGCCCTTCAATGATCTGAAAAGTTTTAGTGAAATCTCCAAGGCCAAGTTTTTTTAAATCAAAGGGCTTGGTAACTGCTATTACTTTGACCATCTCTTCCCCTGCCGGAGGAGTGAAAAGGAACTCAAATTTATTCAATTCCATGGACTTATCCGGGATTGAATACAGGGTATCGGCCTTGATGAAATTTTCTTTATGATATTTATTGGGAAAGATAATATGAAAGGCGCCCTGACTATCCACATTAATGAGGAGGATATAGCAATCCTTTTCAGCCTTAATCCGATAGACCACCTTTTCACCAAGGAGAAAATCACGTTTGTTTTCATCCGCCACCTCAACATTCACTCTAAAGGGAGGATTAGGGTGGTGAATGCGGGAAAGTTGCTTGACCATATAGGCATATTCAAGACGCTCCCTTAAAGGATCAATTAGGGGCTCAATATTTTTGCCTGGCGCAATTCTTTCCACATCGCCAAGTCGATTGAGGAGCCGCAAAGAAAACCCCTTTTCATTCTTCTCTCCCCTAATGAGGCGATCAAAAAAATCATGGGGCTCAACCATTTGGACTATATCCATTTTATTCAGATATTCTTTTAGCTCTTTCATCTCCTCATCAGTGCTTCCTGATACTTTTTCCATACTTACCAACAGTTTCTCCCCGACCACCGCAGGAGGCGCAGTGGGTTGATTACCGGCTGAAGCAAGAGTGGTGGTGGGTTTATGCAGCAGAAAAGCCAGTTTTTCCAACATATCCTCCGGGGCCTTTATCTGGGGATTTTGGGGAAGATTAAGCGTATCAATAACCATCTTTCGGGCATAATGAAAAATGTTTTGATAGGAGGTGAGGCGCAGGCTCTTCATACTGTAACAAAGCCCAAAGGTAAAGCCGCCGTAAAAGCCTTCAGGAAATTGAAGCTCCTGAGCACGCTCAAATTCTTTTGAAGCGGTCATAAAGATGACCCCCTCCGGTATGTCGGCTCCCGGTGATATTGCTCTGTTTGAGGAAGACGGTTGATATCCTGAAATGGGAATAAACCTCTCAATACTGGTTGGGACAGCCTCATGATCCACCACAATCCCCCCAACGCCCCGACTGGTGCCGCCTGAATAACAGGAGGCAATGATAACTACTACGGTCCTGCCGGAGAGTTTTTTCAGCCAATAACTCAGCTCATCATCAACAAGAACATTGTATCCGCCCTTGGGGACCATATCATACATACAAAGGACTTCATCAAGATGATCTTCCTCATCACCATCAATATCAGGCACTCTTCCGCCGTGGCCTGAAAAGTAGAATAGCACCAGATCACCTTCTTTGGTGCCCTTTATGAGCCAATCAAAGAAAGCAGCCTCCACTCCGCGCCTGGTGGCTTGATTATCCAAGAGGGTCATTATTTCATCTTCGGAAAATCCATAAATAGAACATAAGGCATCTTTTACCGCATTAATATCATTCTTTGGGCCTTTAAGGTCCGGAAGCTTTTGGCCGTTATAGAAATCAGGCAAGTTCAGGTAATCCTGGATGCCCACCAGGAGCGCTCTTCTACCGGCCAAAGCAGGCGAGGAGCACATTTGGATGACGAATATTACTATAACCAGTGGTAGTAAAAGAAGGGAAAAGTCTTTTTTCATATACATCATCTTACTCTCCAATCATAATAAAAGGGGCCCAGTAATAGGGATGATCAAATTTTTCTTTTGCTTCAAGTTGGGCCATCCTGAGGGCTTTAGGTTTACTCATCCCCTCATTGAGCCATTTTTGATAAAATTTCTCCATCAAGAGGGCAGTTGATTCATCTTCCACCTTCCAGAGGCTGGCCATAAGGGAGGACGTGCCTGCATAGATAAAGCTCCTTGATAAGCCTACCAAATCATCCCCTCCTTGAATTTTGCATAAGCCGGTCTGACAGGCGGAGAGGGTAACTAAATGCGCAAGGGGAAGGTCCAGCCCAAAGACTTCATGAACCTGCAGCTTGCCGTCATTTGATTGGTCGTGTTTGCTGAAAAGAAGGCCTGAGAGCATAGGGTGCAGTTCATTGAATTCACCATGGGTGGCCAGGTGGATCACCTCAAAGCCAGAGGCTTTCTCCTTAAAGCAGGTCTCTGTGGCCTTATCCTTTATGTAAAGATTTTCTTCCTTATTGGAAAAAAGCTTGGAAATGGTTGTTGCTTCTGTCTCGGCAAAGCCAAGGGGCACATAGTCAGTAGTGGGATTGGCAAAGGCCAGAAGGCGCTTTTGAGAAGAGGGCTTCTTTTTCTTCAAATAAGTGAGGCTGCTTGCTGAGGGAAGATAGGAAA
>JAUWIR010000574.1 GCA_030605265.1 Pseudomonadota bacterium
AAATACCCTCTCTGCTTAAATTCATCAACTGACAGAGAAGAAAGTCCTCCAGACAAGGGATATAAATTTGTATCCCTTCTATTTCATGTAACTTTGCTCTTTTCCATAACTCCTTTATAAACCGGGTTTTTTTTTCATAAGGCCACTCAAAGGTAAAGTGAATAATATCATTAGGAATGTAGTCAATATCTAAAGTTAGGGAATGATTGATTGTGCAGGTTATCTCTTTTATTTTTTTTTCTTCTGTTTTGTTGCGGGTAATAATATCTATATCCCCCATAGGTCGGAGGGCAATATTTTGATAAACCATTTCCGCTAAGATTACTCCCTTTACCAGTAATACGGGCATTTTTTTATCCTGAAGGGTCTTTAAAACTATTTTTAATTGATTGTATTTTTGCATATTTATAAAAGCAGTATGATAATATGCTTTTTGTAAGGTTTTGATGATTGTTTTAGGAAGCAAAGGTAGTAAATTTGTCTTTTTTAAATAGTCATAGAGGAGAGGACAGGCACCATGACTAATAGTTTTTTCCAGGATAAAATTCCAATCAAGACCCCCTGACAACATTGCCTGAATTGTCTTTATGTCCCGAAGACCTTTCTTATCCGAAAGAAAATAGATAAGAAACCTTTTTTCTAATAACTTTTGTTTCATAGTATCCCTTGGTGTGAAAAATTTTTTACTATAGCCTTTATATCTTCTTCAATTTTTTCTTCTTTAACATTTTTTTTACATTCAAAATTATTAAGGATGGTTGATACTAAATCTTTAGTATCATATTTGTTCTCACATAGTTGCCAGATGAAAAATGCCGTTTGATTAAGGATATGTACTTTCTTTTTTTCAGGATCATATAAGACTGTCTCATTACCTAATTTTTTTGTAATGATTGAATCTCTTCCGGAAATATTCTTATTATTAAATCTCTTATTGTTCTCTATTTTATTCATTAGCTGCTCCCTTAATAATACAGCTTAACGGCTGTATTATTAGCCGTTATTAACCGCCTCTTCTATTAAATTGGTCATGTCCTCCAATTTCCCCGGCATTATATTAAAGCACTGCACATTTTTAAGTATTTGGCATAATTCAATAGTGAGTGAGGCTATGTTTCCCTTTGCACCCTGAAGGATAAGGGATTTTGGGCCGGCTCTAAAACTTCTGAGCAGCTCCATAAGAGCTGTTGATTTAGGAATTTTATATAAGCTTGGTTTTTGAGAATAATCTATATCTTTTTTTTCTTCTTTGCCTATATCAAACAGGGCTACTTGACTTTGTTGAAAAAAATTTTCTAATTGGGGCCTTATAAATGAATTGGGTTTGCTAATAATCCTGATAACAGGTGATGATTCATTGTGAATTTTTTCTACTTTTTTTATCTCGGGAATTGAGGATTTAAGGTCTCTCATCAAGGTATCCTCAAAATTATCAACAGCCAAGTAGGTAATATTGGAAGCGATTTTCTGCCTGGAATTTGTTTTTTTATTTGATTTTGTTTTAAACACTTCCGGCGATATATTTATTAAAAATCTTGGTAAACAGGGATCACTTAATTCAATTCCAGGAATTTCTCCTACCTGCATAATGTATTTTTTCTCTCCTGATATCATTGGTAAACTTTCAATATTAAACTCATCCAAGGCTTCAAATAAAGATAATCCGTTTTCTTTCATGCCTATAGTTCTTGGAAAAGGATAAATGAAATAATTTTTTCTATTTAAACAAGTAATTTCATCAGTAAAAAAACTGAACCCCTGTTGAATAAGTTCTAAAGTCAAGGTACTTTTCCCCTGTCCGGAACTTCCTAAGATGATAATGCCCTGATTATCTTTTGAAACAGCTGCAGCATGAAAAAGAAGATACGATTTAATTTTTGCCATTATGGAATTTATAATAATTGAATGAGCGTATGCAGGGAGCATTTCCGATTTGGAACAAGGGAAAATTGTATCCTCAACCCAAATAAAAGGTTTTTCAGATAGAGAAGGATCATCAATAACGTAGTAGGCGCCTGGTTGATATTTTCCTCTTAAAGCCTTAATTCGGAAATTAGCATACATTTTTTTAAAATAAATTAGACAGGATTTTTTATTTGTACCTATGGTAAAAATAGTATCCAAGAATCGAAAAGTATAATAGATATCTGCTTTAGCCTTAATCGATGATAAAGTAATCATTTGTTTTTTAAACACTCCTTTTTCAAACTGTCGTTTCTCGCATTCTATCATTTCGATTAACATCCAATAACTGATCCGCCAAAGCCGCTGCAAGCTTGAATGGGCCCAATTTCATTCAGCAGCTCCTCTTCAGAATAAGAAATAATTGTAGGAGTTTCATATTCAGGGTTTTGCTTTGAGTGTTTGCCGGCTGAATTTTTTTCTTTTTCTTCATTCATTTTTACACCTCCGAAAAATCTAAATAAGTATCTCTTTTTTAGAATAAATCAGTTTTGGAAAAAAATGGATAGAAAGCAGCTTCCCACCTCATTTGTCGATTTAGTAGAATTGGTAGCCGGGGTAGTTTGAATAATAGCCGTAATTGGATCAGAAATAAATTTTGCTTCCCCATTACTATTTATCTCTTCAAGCAAATAATAATAAGGAATATCGTTTAGCATCTTAGTATCATAATAAGTGTAAGATGCACCCTCCAAGAGGTTCCCCTGAGAAGGAATGAGTGAGTTGCTGATTTTTTGGTATTCTGAATTTCCTTCTTGGCGGCGCCAAATATTAAAGCCTTCAGTATCTATTTCAGAAGCAGTATGCCAATCTAAGATGACCCTCTCATTATCCACAGTAGCAGTGAAAGAGACAAGCTCAACTAAAGTAATTTGACCACCTGAGGAGCTATTGGAGCTGGTTATGGTGCGTAAATCAGACTCTTGCCACCCATTCCATGAAGGGGACAACCAACGACTGTATTGTTGATAGAGTGTAACAGCAGGATGGTAAAGTATGCGCACTCGCCAATGATAGATCCCTTCAATAGTAAATTGATTGATAAGTTCATTAAGAGAAACTCCCTCAATCTCAGTGTCTGCCCAAATTGAGCTGATGCAGGTACCTGTTCCGTCAAAGGTTACTCCTATAGGCTTTATCTCCCATTCAAGTTTTACTTTACTGCGCCCATAAGGTGTTCTTCCCAGTATAGTCAAGAGGAAACCGTCTTTTGCCGAAGCTTTCCCTAAATGATCGATAGGAGCGCTATCATCATATTTTCTT
>JAUWIR010000169.1 GCA_030605265.1 Pseudomonadota bacterium
CAAGTATTTATGAGCATCAGGGCAAAATCGCTGATGCACTCAAACTATATGAAAAAGTAAGTAAAAATGTCTCAGATAAATCTTTCCAACAATCTGCCAAAAAAAGAATAGAAAAGATACGGGCAAAAGATCAGAAAAAGGGCCCATAGAAGAAAAATATTTAAGCAAAAAAGAGGTAATCATTCAGATCCCCTATATTCACCACAAAGGCACAAAGGATTAAAAATTTAGAAATATAAAAAATCAAATCCTATCTTTGTGATCTTTGTGTCTTTGTGGTTTAAAAGATAATACCGTTATTTGTAAAGCGGTATACGGGATCAGAACAGTTACAAAAAGAGAGTATACTTTTTAAAAGGCAAACAAAAGCAAACTATTAAGGGAAGAATTTTATGAAGAAAAAAAGGAAAGAAAGTCCGGGAATTTTCAACTTCCAATTTTTAAAGGCAGTGGTTATCTGTTCTTTTCTCTGTTTCATCATCCTTTTTCAACCCTGTTATGGAGCACAACAGGAAATAGAGGAGAAGCCGGGAATAACCTTGCCGGAAGTAGTAGTAACAGGGAAATATCAAGTAAAATTTAAGGAAAAAAAATCCTTGAATATCCCCCCCTTAGCAGCTCTTGGAATTAAAGAAGTCCTTAGTGAAACAGCTAAAGAGGATATTACACCGGGAGAAGTAAGGGAAGAAAAAATGAGACCTGAAGTGAAACCTCGGATGGGTTGCCTTTTTAGCTTACCTATAGGAGGGGCCTTCTCTCGTACATTGTTGATGGATAAGGGATACTATGAATCCGGAAAACTTGAGTATAAAAAGGGGAATTTTCAAAGGTCCGGGCAACATTTCGAAACATTGTTAAAAAAATTCCCCAGGAGCAATCTGCGGGGTGTAGCTGCCTATTGGGCGGCAGAAGCTTACTTTAAGCTTGAGAACCGGGAAAAAGCCATCGCTATGTATAAAAAAGTGATTGAATATTCTCCACAATCGCAATATGCTGATTATTCCTTTTATTCTCTTGGGTGGATCTATGTTCAAAAAGAGGATTTCCATGAATCAAGCCAATATTTTCAGTCATTGATCAATTTGTTTGGATTAACCCCTTTGAGAGAAAAAGCCCACTATTTATTAGCCAGGGATTATTACATTCTTAATGACTATCAAAAAGCAGGCCGTATTTATAAACAACTCCTTGCCGAATTCCCCCAGAGTACCTTTGCCCCTGAAAGTTTATTCTGGCAAGCTGAATGTTATTTCAATTTAGAGGATTTTGAAAATAGTAAAGAATACTATAAAGAGTTTCTTTCAATCTATGCGAACCATAAACTGGCTGATTCAGCTTTATATGGATTAGCCTGGACACTTTTTAAAACCGCCCGATACAATGAAGCGATTTCCTGCCTCCAAACCCTGCAGGAACAGCACCCTAAAAATGCTTTAGTCCCTCTGGCAATGTATAGGCAAGGGCGGTGTTATTTCCTCTTGGAAAAATTTCAGCAAGCCAAAGCAATGTATGGGCAACTTTTAACTGCTTATCCGGATGCTGCCATTTATGATCATACCCTCTTTGGAATTGGCTGGTCCTTATTTAAATTAGAGGAATATAAACTTGCTATAGAAAAATTTCATCAATTAGTTGAACAAGGACCTGCAGAAAATGATTTATTGATCTCTTCCCTCTTTATGCTGGCTGAAAGCTATTACAATCAGAAAAAATATCAGGAGGCAATCCGATATTACCAAAAACTCACCTTAACTGATGATCAAAATGAGTATTCGGAGATGGCTTTTTTCCGTCTGGGAATAGGGAATATTTTTTTGAAAAAGTACCCGGAAGCAATCAAAGAATTAGAGAATTTAATCAATTTTTATCCGGAAACCCTTTTGGCTGATCAGGCGATTTTTTGGATTGCCGAGTCATTTTTCCACCAAGGGAAATATCAAACCTCCATAAAGAGATACAAAGAGTTAATGGGATTTTATCCTCTGAGTACATGGGCCCCGGCTGCACAACACGGCCTGGCCTGGTCATATTATCGCCTGGAAGACTGGGGGCGGGCTGCCAAAGAATTTTCAAAAATGGGTAAAAATTTTTCTGATAATTTACTTTTCCCTGACGCACTCTTTCGACAATCTGAATGCTTGTATAATCTGAAGCAATATGCTGAGGCCCAAAAATGCCTTGATGCGTTATTGAAAAGGTTTCCACAGTCGCCTTTATTGGATATTGCCATTTTTCGATACGCTTTCATTTTTTCCCGGATAGGAAAAATAAACCAGGCTATCAACAATTTTCGTAGATTATTAAAAGAGTTTCCCCAGAGTACTCTTAGAGATCAAGCCCAATATCACATGGGCTTAACGTATTTTCAAAACAGTAACTATCGCCAGGCCATTAAAGAATTTAAAGTTTTATTAGGGGAATTTCCCAAGAGCCGCTTTGTCAGACAATCTCGAGTGAGGATCGCTGATTGCCATTACAACTTAGGGCAATATCAACAAGCTTTGAGGGAGTATAATACCTTAAAAGCGCCTCTAAAAAATACCCCCTTGGGGATTGAAGTAAAATATGGTGCGATTTTATGCTATGATCAATTAGGCATGGTGGATAACTATCTTGAAGGGTCCAAAAAATTTATTGAAGAGTATAAGAATAATCCCATTAGTGAGCAATTACAATTCCAGATTGGGGAAGCTCTCCTGACTCGGGGGGACCTTGCTCAGGCAGTTCGGAATTATCAGCACCTAATGAAAAAATTTCCTCAGGGGAAGCTGTTTGATGAGGCAGTATATAAATTAGCCTCTATTCATCTACAATCCCGGGATTACTCCAGGGCAATAGATGAATATAAGAGGCTCTTGCAATTATCGCCGCAAACCACCCATTCTATAGATGCTCATCTGGGAATGGCCAAAGCGTACTTTAATTTGGCAAAATTTGAGGAAACAGTCAGAGAGTGTAAAGCTGTGCTACAATTTCAAAAACCTGAGATTATCCTGCACGAAGCCCTTTATTATAGCGGCGCTTCTTATGAAAGGCTGGGTAAACCCGGGCCGGCTCGAGAAAATTTTATATTCCTGACTGAACATTACCCTGAAGGACCCTTCATTTATGAAGTGCAGTTTAAGCTTGGTAAGATATTTTTGGATGAAGCCAAATATACTGAAGCTGCCCGGGCCTTTAACATTTCGGCTAAATCTTCAAATAAGGAGCTTCGCTTGCAATCACTCTTTTTTTTAGGGGAGTCGCAAACCCAATTACGGGAGTATACCCAAGCTATAGCTGATTATATGAAGATTATTTATTTATATCCGGAAGAAGAAAAATGGAAAATAAAGGTCTATTATCGAGTGGGAGAAATCTATGAAAGACAGGGTAATAATGAACAAGCCCTCAATGCTTACCAAAAGGTAATTGACAATGCCCGGGATGCGCAATTGCGCAAAGAGGCCTTAAGAAGAGTAGGGATTTTATCAAAGCCCCAACAAGGGAAAAAGTAGAGAAAAGTTCAGGGTTCAGAGTTCTGAGTTCAGGGTTCAGAATAAGCCCTAAACCTTTGAACCCTGAACCTTGAACAGTGAACGGTTACAAAAATAAAGAGAAAACATAATAAATAAGGAGGAGGGTACTATGTGGGATATTATTGTAAAGGGTGGATGGTTAATGGCCCCGATTTTATTGTGTTCAGTGGTTGCCTTAGCTATTACCATTGAACGTTTCTACAATCTCCGAAAAAATAGAATCCATCCACAGGATTTTGTAGATAAGATGAAGAAACTGCTTAATGAAAAGAAAATAAATGAAGCCATAGCCATTTGCAGCAATGCTTTCTTTCCTGTTTCTCGAATTATGGAAACAGGCATTTTAAAAAGAGGCAAGGAAAGAGAAGAGATTAAAGAAGCCATAGAGCATGCTGGAAAAAGGGAATCGTCAAATTTGCATAAATATTTATCAGTTCTGGCTACTATTGCCGGGATTACTCCTCTTTTAGGTCTTTTAGGGACTGTTACCGGGATGATTAAAGCCTTTCAGGTTGTCTCCATCCAAGGAGTTGGACACCCAACCGCTATGGCCGGGGGGATTTCGGAGGCGCTCTTTACTACGGCTGCAGGGCTGGTTGTGGCTATCCCTACGCTTGTTGCTCATAACTATTTTTTTAAAAAGGCCAATGGGCATGTTTTAGAAATGGAGAATACCTCGATGGAATTATTGGACATTTTGGAAAGAGAACAAAAGGGGTTGGAGGTTGCCAAGGGATATTAGGAGAGGGGAAGTTTCATGAATTTTTACAATAAATTTGATGAAGATATTAAACTTGAGGTAAACATGGTCAGTTTAATAGATGTAGTTTTGCTGTTGGTAATTTTTTTCATGATTACCACCAGTTTTGTGGCCCAGCCGGGGATTAAAATTAATCTGCCTCAGGCAAGCGCAAAAGAAGTTCGGCAGGAAAAAGAAATGAATGTAATTATTTCCAAGGATAAGAAAATATATTTAAATGATGAACTTCTTTCTTTGTCTCTTTTATCCGGCCGTTTAAAAGAAGCCTTGGAGAAAGGGAGTAAATCTCTTTTAATTATCAAGGCAGATGAATTAGTTCCTCACGGACTGGTAGTCAAGGTTATGGATGTAGCCAAAAAAACAGGTGTTGAAACCCTGGCTATTGCCACAAGGCCTGATAAGTAAATATAGTAATGATGAAAGAGAAAAATTTTTTTATTTTTTTAATTATTTCCCTCCTCATCCATGGGACCCTCATTATCATCTTACCCGGGATAACCTCAATGAATGCTGAAGAGCGTATTTCAGGCTATACAAAAGTGCAATTAATGCAGGTAAACACTTCCCTGGAGAAGAAGAAAGGTGAGGTGACTAAAACCCGGGGGAAAGTTCCCGTGCCTGAGATAAATTCAGCAGTGAAGAAAAAGATGGCTGAGGTGAGGGGAATCGCCATGCCTTCCTTTGATTTGGATTTACCACAAAAAAAAGAATTTCCTCCAATAAAACATGATGAGATGATTTTAAAGGAAGAGATGCTCTTTGAAGATGAGATGATCCTTGATAAATTATTGCCCATGCCTCAACCACAGGAAGTGGTGGCAAAAAGAGAAGAACATTTCCCTAAACCCTCGACAGAGGAATTTGAATTTGATCCGGAGCGATTTGATAAAGAGGTCATGGAGGATGTAACCACAGATGATATGGATATTGAGTGGTTGGGAAAACCACGACAAATTATCTCAAAACCTGCACATCCACCAACCTATCCCCCTGATTATAAAGGGCAATCAGAGGGCAAGATCCGGTTGCAGTTTTGGGTGAATGCAGATGGGTATGTCATTCGAGTAAGGCCTACGAAAATTTTAGGTCCCCGATTGGTGCAGGTAGCTACTGAGCATTTGCGCCAGTACCGCTTTGAACCTTTAAAAGATAATCGTGGGAAAGGACCTCAACTGGGTATTATTCCCTTTAACTTTCGTTTAAAATAGTATGTCCTATAGAAAAACTTACTTTCCCCGGTTGATTTTATTCAGCCTCTCTTCAAAAGAGACGCAATATTTTGGTGAAGAATTTGGCAAACTCCTGGCTCCCGGTTGTATAATAGCGCTCTATGGGGATTTAGGGGCGGGGAAAACCTGTTTTACTCAAGGGTTGGCCAAAGGGCTGAAAGTGCAAGAAGAGTACATTACCAGTCCTACTTTTACCCTAATAAATGAGTATAAAGGAGTAATGCCGATGTACCATTTTGATGTCTATCGGCTTTGCGGTCCTGAAGAGCTTGAAGAATTGGGGTATGAGGAGTATTTTTATGGGCGGGGGGTATCTATTATTGAATGGGCGGAAAAGATTGAAGACCTCTTGCCGGAAGATTATCTAAAGATATGTTTGGAACATCAAGGGCCTGATACAAGGCGATTAATTTTTGAGGCCTTCGGGCAAAAGGAAAAAGGCATACTGGCAAATTTTCGAGAGAGAATTTTTTTTCATAGGGAGCTAATCGATGATCATTGAGAGAAAAATTACCAAACCCTTGTGGATGAGAGAAGTAAAGATTGGAGAAAAGGCTCCCATTAGTGTTCAATCAATGACCAAAACAGATACTCGTGATATAGAGGCCACTGTAGCTCAGATAGAGCGGTTGGCCTTAATCGGTTGCGAAATTATTCGCGTGGCCGTGCCGGACCCGGAAGCAGCCGAAGCTCTTCCAACCATTGTCCGGCGAAGTTCTCTTCCGGTTATTGCTGACATTCATTTTCATCATCAATTGGCCTTAAAGGCGATGGAGGCGGGAGTAGACGGCTTGAGGATAAATCCCGGAAATATCGGCTCAGACAAAAAAGTTGAGGAGGTCATAAAAAAAGCAATTGATACTGAAACCTGCATCCGTATTGGAGTAAATGCCGGTTCTCTGGAAAAATCCCTCTATCAAAAGCACGGCGGTCCAACAGCTGCGGCCATGGTAGAAAGCGCTTGTCAAAAGATAGCCCTTTTGGAAAATTTAGGGTTTTCGAATATAAAAATTTCTTTAAAATCTTCTTCAGTTCTTGAAACGATTACAGCCTACCGTCTGATAAGCCAACGAGTAGAGTATCCCCTTCATTTGGGAGTTACTGAAACAGGAGATGCTTTCCATGGGGGGATCAAATCAGCTATAGGGCTTGGAATTTTGCTGGCGGAGGGGATTGGAGACACCCTGCGGGTTTCCTTGACTGCAGATCCCGCCCTTGAGGTCCAGGCCGGGTATGCAATTCTTCAGGCTTTAGGTATTAGGCGAAGGGGAGTGGAGATTATTTCCTGTCCCACTTGTGGCCGTTGTGAAATTAATATTATAGAACTTGTTCAAAAAGTTAAGGACAGAATCATTCATCTGGCCTATCCTTTAAAAGTGGCCATCATGGGGTGTGTGGTAAATGGCCCCGGGGAGGCCGGAGAGGCTGATATCGGGCTTGCCGGCGGGAAGGGAGTAGGGGTGATTTTTCGCAAGGGAAAGATTGTAAAAAAATGTAAGGAAGAGGATTTATTTCCTATTTTTATAGAAATGATTGAAGAAATGGTTCAGTCGTAGCAAATGGAGGATAATTATGTACCGTCTTGGCGTAAGTAAAAGTTGTGCCGCAGCGCATCAATTACGGGGGTATGGGGGGGAATGCGAAGCTCTCCATGGCCATAATTGGCGGGTACAGCTGTATGTAACTGCATCAAAAGTGAATGAAATTGGGCTTGTAATTGATTTTAAGGAGTTAAAGGAAAGTTTACAAAAAATTTTTCAAATCTTGGATCACAGCAATTTAAACGAATTACCGCCCTTTATGAAAGAGAATCCATCTTCAGAGAATATAGCCTATTATATATTCAAGGGAATTGATGCTCAGTTGCAGGGAAAAGATGTTATAGTTGAGAAAATCAGGGTATGGGAGTCAGAAAACTCCTATGCGGAATATTTTGCCGAATAAATTTGGGGGGGTCTTTTTAACCCGCTATTGAGGAGACTTTCCTCCTTTACAATCAGTATTAGTTATGTTAAGATAAATTTTAAAATATGATTAAATAAGGCTATTCTCAAACTTTTTTTTTAAACAAATAGAATCTTTCATATAACCACAGCGGGGAGGGGTGATGATGCCACTTGCTAGAGAAAAAAAACAAGAAATAATTAGTTCCTATCGAGCACATAACACAGATACAGGGTCTACAGAGGTGCAAATTGCTCTTTTAAGTGAAAGGATAAGTTATCTTACGCAACATTTCAAAATTCATAAAGGAGATCATCACTCTCGACAAGGGTTACTTAAAATGGTCGGGCAGAGAAGAAAGTTGTTAAATTATTTGAAAAAAAAGGATGATAGCCGTTATAAGGACATAATTGGCCGCCTTGGGATCAGGAAATAATTATAGTAAATCATGTCCTGAGGAAGGAGCGCATTGAAGATAGCGAATAACTGGAGGCATATAGTAAATGATTAAATCCTTAAATGTGGAGTGGGCAAAAAAGGCCCTGACCATTAGCACTGGGTTAATGGCTAAACAAGCCAATGGATCAGTAACTGTTCAGTATGGAGATACCGTAGTCCTGGTTACAGTGGTTTATGACCCCAAAGAGAGAGAGGCTTTAGATTTTTTTCCTCTCACAGTCAATTATTTAGAGAAATCTTATGCAGCAGGGAAGATACCCGGTGGATTTTTTAAACGAGAGGGGCGACCAACAGAAAAAGAAACCCTTACTTCACGCCTGATC
>JAUWIR010000119.1 GCA_030605265.1 Pseudomonadota bacterium
TCATACACTGGCTAAAAATAACTATATTGTACTTATCCCTGAAATTAGATATTCACAAGACATATGGCGTGAAGAAGACCCCATGGGCATGCATCTTCTCCTCTATGGAAAGTCCCTTACCGGTGAACGATTAAAGGACCTTCTTCGTTGTGTAAGCTATCTGAAAAAAGTCGATCAGGTGGATCCTGATCGAATAGGCGTAGTCGGCTGGTCTATGGGGGGAGGGTTGGCCCTTTATCTTTCCGCTATTGATCAACGAATAAACTGCTCTTATATCAGCTGTTATTTCGGGACCTATGAGGGGACCATCATACCTGTCCGCCAAAGCACGGATAATTATATCCCCGGAATTAAAAATTTTGGGGAATTATATGATATTGCAGCCCTTATTGCCCCGCGTCCCCTTCTTATCGAGCATGGAAAACCCGACAGAGAATTCCCTGTTGAAATTGCTAAAATGGCCTTTGAACATCTAAAAAACGCTTATTCAAAGCAAGGAGCAGTGAATAAAACAAAAATGGTTATAAGAGAAGGGGGACATCGATTCTATGGAGATCAACTGCTCCCTTGGTTTAATCAATATTTTTATCAATAAAAATAAGTTTGAAGGTAATTTTCAAAATAAACCTGGTTCAAAGGTTTAGGGCTGATGGGTACAAATGGCAAAATCCGTTCTGAAGAAAATATCCTCTGGAGTTTTGCTCCTCATGACATTTCCGTCATTCTGATGCTTCTTCATGAATTCCCGGAATATGTTCAGGCAAATGGCGGAGAATATTTACATTTACAAAAACAGATTGCCGATGTTACCTTAACCTCTCTTGAGTTTCCCAGCGGAGTAAAAGCTCATATTTTTGTTAGCTGGCTCCACCCCTTTAAGGAGCAAAAGATGGCTGTCTTTGATGATGTCACTCAAGAAAAGCTTTTTCTCTATCCTCACACCATTGAATGGAAAGAACGCCTTCCGGTTGCTAATAAGGCGAAAATCAATATTATTCCCTTTACCCTCCAGAGGAACCTCTTTTAGCCGAATGTCAACATTTTCTTGAAGCAATCAACCAGAATACTCCTCCTCGAACAGACGGTGAAGAAGGGCTCAGGGTGCTCAGGGTGCTCAGGGTGCTGCAAGCTTGTCAGGAATCTTTGAATTCTTCAGGAAAGCGTATAAGTTTATCCCGGGCCCCTTTTGCTTCATCAAGAAAGGAATAAAATTTTTTTGTCCATCCTACAGGAGTAATAGACCCTGACTGTACTATTGGGGAGGGGACCCAAATATGGCATTTTTCCCATATTCTTTCAAACAGCTCTATTGGAAAAAATTGTCGAATCGGGCAAAATGTCATGATCGGTCCGGATTGTCGAGTAGGAAACAGTTGTAAAATTCAAAATAATGTATCCATTTATAAAGGTGTCACGTTAGAGGATGAAGTATTTTGCGGTCCCTCAATGGTCTTCACTAATATTATCAACCCCAGGGCAGCCATACCCCGGATGAATCAAGTACGACAAACCCTGGTAAAAAAAGGGGCCACTATAGGGGCAAATGCAATGACTTTAGCCTTTTAGAAATAAGCCCTAAACTCTTTAATCCTGAACCTTTGAACCCGTGAATGGGTACCTATTTTTTTGGCAGGATTACAGGATTTAAAAATCTCTAATTTACTTAGATGAGCAAATAACCTTGACTTTTCTCATAGATTTGAGTAAATTTCTTCTTCATAAACTTTTCAATTTTATAATAATAATTTGATTCAAAAATAACCTTATAACCATATGAAAAATAACATTTTAATGATTCATGGTGCCTCAAAAAAAGGCATGAAGGTTTATTATGAAAACGCCTTTTAAGACGAATAAGTACATTGGAATCATTGGCTATTTAACTGAGTCCGGCAATTCACGAAATCGTGAGCAAAGCATTAGCCGACTCCGCGATTTATTTAACAAAATAAACGATTCCTTTCATGATTCTATCGAAATAAAATTTACCATGATCTCCAATCTTAAATTTACGGGAGCAGTAAAACGGAATTTCTCCTTTCAGGATTTTTTGGCCCTTTATCAACAAGAGTATGGGAAAAATATTGGTACACATTTTGGAATTGGCTTAGGAGAACTTGGCCTTCAAGCCAAAAAACCCGGAGGATGTTTTTATGTAGCTTCAAAAGCATTGGCCCAAGCTAAGGAAAAAGGCGAATTTTTACTCTTTCATAATTTTGAAATGAATGAAGCACTCAATTCCTTATATTATTTCCTCCATGAAGTGGAGGAAAAATTCACTGATCGACAACGTCAAGTAATTGAATTATATCGCGACAAAGAAGAAATTGTTACTGTAGCAAACAAATTGTATCTTTCCAAACAAGCGGTTGCTGATTCAATAAAAGCAGCAAAATTCCAAGTGTATAAAGAAGCATGGAAAGGAATACAGCAACTACTTCTTTTTGAAATAAAATCAAATATCTATTAAATAAAAAAAAGAAAAAAATTAAAAAGAAGAGAAGGTAATACAATAAATTATGGAATTTAACAAATTTTATTTTACTTTATCTATAAAATTTTGTATAATAGCTCAAATTTTTTAATGTAAAAAAGCAATTTTGATTTTCTGAAAGAAAAAACTATAGTAATAAAAAGAATAATAGTAATCTCATATCTAGTTTTTTTAATAAAAAGCCGATTAAGGAAAAAGAATATTTATTTCAACTCTTAATCTATGGAGTCTGGTGCTTAGCCTTCTGATCCCTCTCTTTTGGTGTAAAAACAAAACCAAAGGGATTTTAAAGCTGGCCCGACCGGTCAAGTTCCATGAAATGCCAGACTCAAAAAGAACCGGGCGCGGCATAAGGGAGTTGTCAGCAATCATGATGGTTCTTTGCCGGCTGGAATCAAGTGGGGGGATCAGGAGGAGCTAAAAAAAGGTTAAAGGGAAAAGTGAATAAGAGGAAGGTTAATTAATGGATTATCTTGTATCTGGGACATAAAGCAAGCAGTAAAAAAGCATTACACTTTTGTTGACTAAAAGAAGGGTATATGCTCGCTGGGTACTCTTTAAACAAAAACTAACTCTTTTCTAACTATGAACATATACCCATAAAATTTAACAAATAGATTCTCTTCCTTTTACTTTCTCGCCTCTTTTTCAAAGATTAACTTTTCACTGTAATCTTCTTCATGACACCCTTCACAATCCGCCTTTTTGGCATCAAAATCAGTATGGCATTCCATACAAGACATTTCCACCTCACTGTGTAATTCCAACAACTCCCCATCTTCTCCTTCCAGAGCAAAATTGCTATGAGAAGAACCATGACAACCAGTACAATTTGATGCAGCAATTTGTTGATACCCTTCCTTGTGGCATATAAAGCAATCTTTTTTCATATCAGGCATAAATCCTTCCTCGCCATGAGCGATATTCCGATGACAGGGCATACATTGGTGTCTCATTCCCGCCTTTTTCATTATTTCAACGTGCTTTTGATGATCTACTTTGACTATTTGATCCGGACGGTTCGCTCTATTGAGTTCATCTAATTGATGGCAACCTTCCCTTAAACAAACCACAGGTTGAGTGGCCTCAAGGTGATAATTTCCTGTAACATGATAGGCTAAAGAAAAAAGTCCGTTTATTTTTGCCTTCAAGAACCCTATAACTCCCGGTTTTGCATGGCACTTCATGCAATTTTTTATTTTAGGATTAAAGGGCCCGTGTTTTGATAATTCCCATGTTCGACCCAGGGGTTTCATTTCATGACAGCTTGTACAAAACCATGCGGTACAGGTGAACTCTATTCCTGCAAAAAATAAAACACCTAAAAACCCTAACCCAATAAGCAATATGACTATTTTTTTCTTGTTTTTTCTTTTTTGCTGTTCAGACATAGTATGACAACCTCCTACTCTCTCACTAACCTCTAAAAAAATAATAAATACAAAACGATGACGCCTGGATAAATGGTAATGCTTTTTAGTGAAAAAGAGAAAAGATTAAGCAGAGCAGAACAGAGCCTGAAATGTCACCATAAGGAGATAATACTTTTCACATCAAACCAATGTTAACGGAGATAATACTTTTCACACCAAACCACCCCTAACCTTTTCTTATCAAGCCGAAGAAGAATTTGATAATCATCGGCTTAAGTAATAAATATTTCCCTCTATTTTACACCTCCCCTTGAGATAAATTTTTACCATTACATCTTTTTCTTAAATTCCTATTATGAAAAAAGAGTAAGCAAGGGAAATGCCTGATGACAGATTAGGAAAAATTCTCTTTTCTATCAGAGCAGGCGCATAATTTCAAGTTATGAAATGAAAGGATTGATAAGATAAAAAAATGAGAGGAATAAATTTTATGACAAAGGCTCCATACTTTTTATGGAAAAATAAGACTATTTCTCTTTACTTTTTCTACCGGGATTAATCATTTTTGATGGATCTACCAGCTTCTCAAATTCTTCTTCCGTTAAATAAGCTAATTTTATCGCAGCTTCTTTTAAGGTTGTTGAATGTCCATGAGCAAATCCGGCGATTTTTGAGGCCTTATCATAACCGATAGAAGTATTTAAGGCAGTCACTAACATAAGGGAGTTTCTCAAGTTATACTCAATTTTTTCTTTATTAGGTGTAATACCTGTGACACAATTTTTGTTAAAGGAAAGTGCTGCATCTGCCAAAAGTCGAATAGATTGGAGAAGATTATAAATTATTACCGGTTTATAGACATTAAGTTCAAAATTCCCTGAGGCCCCTGCTATGGCAATAGTAGTATCATTGCCCATCACTTGGCAAGCCGCCATAGTCAATGCCTCACATTGCGTGGGATTGACCTTCCCCGGCATAATGGAACTGCCCGGTTCATTCTCCGGGAGCCGGATTTCACCAATTCCACAACGAGGACCGCTGGCCAGCCAACGAATATCATTAGCGATCTTCATAAGGATACAGGCTATTGTTTTCAATCCCCCACTCACCATTACCAGGGGATCGTGAGCAGCCAGAGCGGCAAACTTGTTTTTGGCACTCACAAAGGGAAATCCGGTTAAAGAAACAATTTCCTTGGCAGCCTCTTCAGCAAATCCTGACGGGGCATTTAATCCTGTACCAACTGCAGTCCCTCCAATAGCTAATTCCGCTAGCAGTGGAAAACAGTTTTGTATAACCTTTAGACCTCCTTCAAGTTGTGATTCATACCCTGAAAATTCCTGCCCAAGTGTAAGAGGGGTGGCATCTTGTAAATGAGTCCTGCCAATTTTAATGATATGGGAAAACTCATGAGATTTCTCAGTAAAAGTTTCTTTAAGCTGAGTTAAAGCAGGCAGCAAATGCTTAAAAAGACGATCATACACGGCAATATGCATAGCCGTGGGAAAGGTATCATTTGTAGACTGGGATTTATTGACATGATCATTGGGATGGACGGAACGTTTAGTGCCAATTTTTTCACCCAGAGCCTCATTGCAGCGATTGGCAATTACCTCATTAACATTCATATTGGTTTGTGTTCCACTGCCTGTTTGCCAAATCACCAAGGGGAAATGCTCATCAAATTTCCCTTTAATAATTTCATCACAAACCTTTTCAATGCATTCAGCAATCTTTTCCTCTAAAACACCAAGACGAGCATTTACTCTGGCTGCGACTTTTTTTACTAACACATAGGCATAAATAAATTCCTTTGGAAACCTTTCACAACTGATAGTAAAATTTTTCAAGGCCCGTTGTGTTTGCGCCCCGTAATATCGATCTACAGGGACCCGCACTTCACCCAAACTATCTTTTTCTATTCTGTATTCCATCATACCCCTCTTCCTGTTAAGCCGTTAAGCTGATAAGCCAATTAACAACAGCTGTTAAGCTGTTTTTTTTCTTATCAGCTTATTAGCTGTCTTTATGAGTTGATAAGCTGCATAAATAAAATGAGAATTCCTGTGCTTTCAAGTTGATGAAAGGTTATAAGTTAAGTCTACAGTAGTCACCATCCTTCATCCTTCTCTTTCTCTCCCTCTTCCTCGATTTCTTTGAATAAAATTTTCGATAAGAAAATAAGAATAAATTATTTTCTATTGCCCTTCGTGAATAATCGTACTATAGTGATATGACAATTTCGTAAAATCGGACAAGCCGAAACTAAAAAGTACTTCTTATTTTCACCCTATTACTTTTTACTATTGTATCAGTAATAAAAATTGTTGTCTTTCAATTCCTGCTCTTTTAAAATAAAATCATAAAATATGTTTTACTTACCATGAAGAACATGAAGAGTATGAAAAAAATTTTATTCCTTCATGTGCTTCACGCTCTTCACTGTGGTAATAAAAAAGGGTACCCTGAAAAATCAAGGATGCCAAATATTTAAAAAAATTTAGAAAGGCTAAGCAAATGCACTCTCAGGTATGTGTTTTAAAAACAAAGCCACAAACTGTTATAAAAGATATCCAAAGCTTATGTGAGATGGCTGGAATCAACAAAGCCCTCTCTTTATCCCGCACCACTATTTTAAAAGATAATATTTCCTGGCATTTTCCCTATTTGAGCGCAAATACAACCCCATGGCAATTAGAGGGAACAATCCAGGCTTTAAAAAAATCAGGATTCCAAAACCTGGTGGCTGTTCATAATAACACTGTTGTTACCAATCCATTTATGGGCGGAGCTCTGAATAAATTGGACGGCATCTATAAAAAATATCGCATTCCGGAAAAGTATAACTTTATTAAAGAACAAATTCAATGGGTTACTTATCAACCTAAAACAAAAATGCACGCCTTGAATAAGATCTACCCGGAAGGAATCAGGATTCCCAAATTTTTTATAGATAAAAATATCCTTCATCTGCCCACAGTTAAGTGCCATATTTACACCACTACTACAGGATCTATGAAAAATGCTTTTGGGGGTCTGTTAAATACCAAGCGGCATTATACCCATAGCCTGATTCATGAAACCTTGGTGGATCTTTTGGCCATACAAAAAGAAATTCATTCCGGAATATTTACAGTAATGGATGGGACCCTCTGTGGTTGTGGGCCTGGCCCTCGAACTATGATCCCAGTGGAAAAAGATTACCTATTAGCAAGCTCCGACTGTGTGGCTATTGATGCAGTAGCAGCAAAATTGATGGGGTTTAATCCCTTGGATATCGGCTATATTCGACTAGCTCATCAAGCAGGATTAGGAATTGGTGACCCAAGACAGATAAAGATCATAGGAGAAGATATTGAAGGCGTGAATTTCAACTTCTGGGTGGGGGATAATTTTGCCAGTCAATTTGGCGATCTTTTTTGGTTTAGTCCTCTAAAAAGGTTTCAAAAATTACTTTTTCATACCCCTTTTGTGTATCTCTTTGTCTTTGGATCTTATTTCTATCATGACAAAATCTGGTGGCCCTTTGTTGGTAAAAAGATCCAAAAAACCATTGAGTTAAATAGTAAATGGGGTCATTTTTTCAAAAATTACATAAAATAAGTATACATCAGTAAAAACTTATGTTTTTTTTCTAAGAGACCATCATTTCAATGGGAATAAAAGCATATTGGATAAAAAAAATACCGTTTCTGCTTTTGTGCAATCAAGGTTTCTTCACCTCGTAAGAAATAAACATGGCCATCGATTTTTTCTCGGACCCCTCACTTTTGAAGAGCAGTTTATGTATAATATCTTCCGCACTGCCTAAAAAGGGAATATTAAAAAAACCCTCATTTTTTAAAAGTTTATCTGGCCAGAGCAAAAAATAAATACCCCTTAGTTGCCTTTGATGAATTGAGAATGCAATGGCAGTATTCCTCCTGCGTCTGGTCTGCCGATGGAATGAGCTGGGGACTGATAATTTTGAACTTAGATACATCAGGAACCAACAAGGCCATGTAATTGATTTTGTAATAATAAAAGACCTGAAGCCTTTGGCGCTTTTTGAAGCTAAAAAAGGAAATATTACTATCTCTAAGTCGGGGACCTTTTTCAGTAAACTCCTTGAAATCCCTTATTATCAGTTAGTAGCTGATCGGGATATTATCGAGGCGTTCCCAGACCATAGATATATTCTTTCCGCCTGGCGCAGCCTTCCTTTATTCGGTTAGTAAATTGAAAAGTACCCCACCAATTTACTCCTCCTGTTATCTCTTTTTTGAGGCAGGACATAGAAAAGAAGAATAAAGCCAAGCAGAAGATCACCCACAGGATTAGTCCTACCGGGCAAAATCATTATTTAGGGATTTGCAGGCTGAATCAGGATTTGATCCAGTCCTTCAAGCACCATCCCGGAGATATCGGCAGCTCCCTGGAAAAATATGCGATGACGGCTTTGATAAGACAAAAAATCCAAGGAGAAAGTGTATAATTTTTCTCCCAGAAGTATAAAAATTACCCCCCAATAGATTATCTCCCTGTATAATAAAAAAATTTGTCCTATAAAAAAACCTCCTTTTATCCCTTTAATTTCTTCAGGTTTACTATCTTTTAATACAAAAATAATTTTTGGCATTAATATTGCTTTTTCATAATTAGTACTACATTTATAAGAAGTAATTGATTGCTTTATTTCTATGACGGGGGGATTAGGAATGAATAATAATTGGTGTAAGACCTTCTTTTTTACCTTTTTACTCTTTTTCTTTTTTACAGCAACTTCTTTTGGACAAGACCAAGCTTGTACTAAACATCTAACAAGCCTACAAGGGCCCCAAATTGACTGCGCTTATTGCCATGACGACCCTTATCCCGGATATTTAAAGGACGGCCAAAATTTACCCGACACCACTGTGTGCAATGAGTGCCATAGTCCGGATGGACAATTTGATGGTGTAAACAATGGGGTCATTGGGGCTAAGGCTGTTTGGAATGAAGGAAGCGTCTACGAGGAAGGAAAACTAAAAAAAGGCAAGGAACAATGGTGTGTGGGATGTCACGATGATGGGGCCTGTACCATTAAGGGTGTACCTGCCTCAAACATTGCCGGCCTTTCCTTAAGCGGCGATTGGCAAACGCCCGTGAACGTCCGGTCTGATATTTCCGGCGCAGAGGACCTTCTTGACCAAAATATCTCCACCGGTTGTAATGCCGAATATGAAAAAGAACTTATTTTCGATCTTGGCGATTCTGCCATTATATCTCATATCAGGCTTTATACGTTAAATAGTGACATCCACTGGAATGTTTACGGGAGTAATGATCCGAACAACATTAGGACGAGAATTCTATTAGGGCAAGATGTGCTTTTTGCAAGCCCTCGGTGGAGAACAGGGCCGTTGGACGGCTGGAATGAGACACGCCTTGACCGATTTATCCCCGTGCAATACATAAAATTAGTTAAAAAAAGTCCATGGCCGGTGCCATCATCTGTTCTCAAGGAATTCGAATTCAAGAAAAATATTCAATACGGCTACTATGCCACAGGTCACAAAATGTCTTGCACACAATGCCATGAAGGAGAAAAAATTCATATTGACGGGCGAAAAAGGACCTATAACCACACTGTCAGCCCTTATACTTATGAAGATCCCAATAATTACCAGAACGGCTACAGGTTAAAAATGGTGGAAATCAATGAGACCTTATATCCGCCGATGGAGATCCCCAGAAAAGGGATCAACTGGGGTGAATACCCGCAAACGGACAATGATTTTGCCCTCTGTTTTGAGTGCCATGATAAATATAATTTACTTGGTGATGCAGTGTCTGAAGGAGACTTCAATAAATCTATTCTTCAAACGAATTTTTACAATGAAGGGATTGTGGCTGAAGACGGCCATATCATAAACCAACA
>JAUWIR010000051.1 GCA_030605265.1 Pseudomonadota bacterium
AAGGGTAAATGCTCAATATCAGCGCAGATGAGGATAATATTATTTTGCAGATTAAAAGGGACCTTTTTTTTTCCTTCTAAAAGCATCTCATAGCAAAAATCTAAAGCTATTACCTTTGTTGCAGGGGAAGATTTTTGTAAAATTTGCAAAGATAAGCCCAGTGTGCCGCAGCATAAATCAAGAATAGTCTGATTCGGTTTTTTTTGATTTTTTGGGTGAAGATGGGCAATGGTTTTTCGCCTCCACCATTTGTCTATCTGAAAACTTAAAATGCTATTGAGGAGATCATAGGTTGGCGAAATAGTTTTGAACATATTTTGAATCTGGGATTTATTTGACATTTAGGTAATTCCCAATTTAGGCCAAAGGTGATCAATCTTTTTGATTACTTCAGGGTCCATTTTAATAATGTTTGGCCATTGGCGAGGATATCCTTCCTCCGACCATTTTCTGGTGGCATCTATGCCCATTTTGGACCCAAGATGGGCATTAGAGGCTGCATGGTCCAGTGCATCAGCCGGACCTTCAAAAAAAATAATGTCTCTTCGGGGATCAATGTCATTTCCCAGTCGCCATAACACATCAGAAAGGTTGTGAACATTTACGTCATCTTCAAAAACAATAATGATTTTGGTAAACATCATCTGTCCCATGCCCCATAGGGAGGACATAACTTTTTTGGCTTGGCCGGGATAGGATTTATTGATTGATACCAGCGCTAAATTATGGAATACACCCTCCATGGGGAGGTTTAATTCCACTAGTTCAGGAAGTTGGGCTTTTATAAGAGGAAGGAAAATCCTTTCTGTTGCTTTGGCCAGATAACAGTCCTCCATAGGCGGTTTCCCCACTATTGTAGCCGGATATATAGGGTCTTTTTGGTGAGTCAGACAAGTTAAGTGGAAGACCGGATAAGGGTCTGCCGGAGAGTAATACCCGGTATGGTCGCCAAAAGGGCCCTCGATGTGCCTTTCTCCAGGCTCGACATAACCTTCTAAAACAAATTGGGCGTTTGCGGGAACTTCTTGGTCGATAGTAAGGCATTTGGCCATTTCAACAGGTGTATTATGTAAAAAAGAGGCAAACTGAATTTCGTCAATTTCGGGGGGCAAAGGTGCCGTGGCAGCATAGGTGACGATGGGGTCAGGTCCAATGGCTACGGCTACTTCAAGTCGCTGCTTTAATTTTTCCGCCTGTCGGTAATGTTCCGCCCCCACCTTATGAGTATGCCAATGCATGCCGGTAGTGCGATCATCATAAACATGCATTCGATACATGCCCACGTTTCTTTTTTTTGTAAGGGGGTGCTTGGTGAAAACTGTCGGCAGGGTGATAAATCGTCCTCCATCTTCAGGCCAACAAAATAGAATGGGAATCGAAGAAAGGGATACCTCTTTTTCTCTATAGATAACTTGTTGACAAGGAGGGTTGGCCACTATTTTCGGTGCAAGAGAAAGAAATCTTTTGAGCTTGGGCAAAAGTTTGATTTTATCCAACCAACCTGAGGGCAGTTCATTTTTTAAAAGATCAGAGAATAAATTACTAATTTCCTCAACCTTATTGACTCCAAGGGCCATAGCCGTTCTTTTCATAGAGCCGAAAGCGTTCATGAGTACCGGTATGGTATGTCCCTGTACATTTTCAAACAAGAGGGACTTCCCATGTAATTTTGAAACTCGATCAGTGATTTCAGTAATTTCAAGGTGTGGGCTGACCTCTTCTTTAATGCGAATAAGTTCATTTTTTTTCTCTAAATGAGAAATAAATTTTTTTAAATCTTTTATGATCATAAGGTTATTTTTTCTACCTTCCATTTATCCACCAGGGATCTGATTTATCCTGATACCACCAATCACATGAATCGGTTTTTAAAATTTTTTGGGCTAAATTTTGAGCAACTTCGGTTTGCAATCGTTTGATAACAGCCTGACTCCAATCATGGGTATATTTATTCCCCAGATCTCCATACTCCTTTAATTGGAGAAGAAAATCTAATTGATCGGCATCATTAGCTAATTTTGACTCAAGGGTTGTCTGTTTATTAAATTCTTTAATTAATGTAGCTAACTCCTCGCCAAAAGGGAGTGATTGGGTGAGGTCATTAATTGCTTTTTCTTCATTTATTGATACATATTTTTTATTTACGTAATTATGATCGCCAGTTCGGGCCTCGGGGAGATCATGGAAAAGGCACATTTTCAGAAGGGAGATTTCATCGATAGGCTCAGTAATTAATTTTGACAAGGTATATCCTATACACACTACCCGAAAGGTGTGCTCTGCCACTGATTCCTTGCCGGACCCGAGGAATTGATAACCTGTTCTGGGGGTTTTTTTGAGCATGCCTGTTTCAAAAAGGAAGTTAATAATTTTGTCCATAGGCCCCTTATTCCATGAATTGAAAAAAAACAATTTTACCTATCATACTAAAATTGAAGCTTCCATGACAAATTTTTTTTTATTTTTAGAGGTATTTCCCGGCAGAATGAGGTTTGTAAACCGATGAGGGTAATAAAAAGAATTTATTTATAACGAAACCACTTACATAATAGGGTTATAGTATATCAATTTAGTGGGATCTCCTATGAACCATCTGAATGAAAGAGTAAAGAGCGCGCTTGATCTTTTCCTTCGAGGTTGCCGCCATTGGGCGGAAGTTCAAAATAATGAGCGGTTTTTAAGGGAAAGTAAAAATATCAAAGAAGAATTTAAAAGGGTAAGTAGGCAAACTTTTAACGAAGAAACAGTTGCTCTCATTGAGAAGATGACTTTTCGTATCTTATCGGAATTGGATTTAACAATTAAAAATATGGGCTTAAAAGGGTTACAAATAGAAGGGACTAGGCATTAAAGTAAAAAATTTAAATTTAAGTGAATCTTCGCATACGAATATTAAGCAGCAAACCGATAGCTATGGTATTAGCCAATAGTGACGTCCCGCCATAGCTTAAAAAAGGAAGCGGAATGCCTGTAATCGGCATGAGTCCAATGACCATACCAATATTGGTGATAATGTGAAAAGTAAATATGGTTACTATGCCCATGGCAGTTAAAGTGCCCACCCGATCTTTAGCATGGATCGCAAAATCAATGCCTTTTAAAATAATAAAGAGAAATAATCCTATGACGGTAATACAGCCGATAAACCCCCATTCCTCTGCCAGAACGGAGAAGATGAAATCTGTATGGTGTTGTGGAATAAATCGCAATTGACTCTGGGTACCTGCTAAGAATCCTTGTCCCAACACCCCTCCGGCCCCAACGGCAATCCTGGATTGTAAAACTTGGTATCCTATCCCCAAAGGATCCAAATTTGGTTTGATAAAGCTTAAAATTCGGTTGATTTGATAGGGTTTCAAACGGCGCAATAAAATTGGAAGAGCTACTAATCCGCTTACAATAAAGGGAATAAACCATTTTAAGGAAATTTCCGCAATAAAGAGCATTACTATAAAAATGGGCACTAGAAGTACGGCTGACCCTAAATCAGGTTGTTTGGCGACAAGAATGAGTGGTATCCCCACCAAAATGAATAGAGTAAAGATTTCTCGAATTTTGATTTCTTTATTAGGGTGACGACTAAGGTATCCGGCTAAAACAAGGACTATAATTATTTTCGTAAATTCAGATGGTTGAAAATTAATCCCCATGATGGTAATCCAACGGTGGACTCCTGCACGAAGGTCTCCCTGCAAGAGTAAAAATAAAAGAAGAATATTATTTATAAGGTAAAGGAAAAATCCGTATCTGATGATGTGATGATAATCTATGCTTATAGTTATAATAAAAAAAACCAGGGAAATGAGTACCCAATAGAATTGACGAGAGTAAAGGGCCCTATTCCCCAAGCCCGGGGCGTTACAGGTGGCGCTGTAGATAAGCGCTATTCCACAGTGTATTAGCGCAAGCACAACAATAAATAAAGACCAATCGAAATTAGTTAATAACCTTCGATCAAACATTTCCTTGTCCCCCGGGGGTATGTTTTAAATCAAAATATTTTTGAAAAATCTCTCGAGCAAGAGGAGCGCAGGTCTTCCCTCCCGTCCCTCCATGCTCTATGAGAACAACGAGGGCAATCTCAGGGTTTGAAAAGGGCGCATATCCACAGAACCAGGCATGGTCCTTTAACCGCTCAGGTAAATCTTCATCCTCCATGTTCTCCTTAAGACTGACAATTTGGGCTGTACCAGTTTTTCCGGCAACTTCGACTTCCGGAAGCCTAGCTCGCGCCCCTGTTCCGTGCTCATTCACAACGCCAAATAAAGCTAGTTGGACAGTTTGTAGAGTTCGGGCTGATATTTGTAAATTCCTGATGATTGATGGGGGAAAAAAATGAGTTATTTCTCCCTGAGAATTGAGGACATAACGAAATAATTTGGGGCGGAATAGGGTGCCTCCGTTGGCGATGGCGGATATCAGATTCACTAATTGTAATGGGGTGACGGAAATATATCCTTGTCCTATGGACATGGAAAGAGTATCCCCGGGGTACCATTTTGTTTTTAAGACCCTTTTTTTCCATTCAGGGGTTGGGATAAAGCCGGATTCCTCATTTTCCAGACATATACCTGTAGGTTTTCCTAATCCAAAAAGTTTTGCATAGTGGGCAATAGCTTCAGGGCCTATTTTTGTTGCTGCGTGATAGAAAAAAACATTGCAAGAATGCACAAGAGCATCATGTAGACGGATTTGATTATGACCAGTTTTTTTCCAACACCGAAATTTCCATCTCCCAATATTTATATGGCCCCCACAATGAAAAACTATTGATTCATCAATTGCTCCTGTTTCTAAACCGGCAATGGCCACAATAATTTTGAAGATAGATCCGGGTGGATAGTGACTTTGTATAGTTCTGTTACGCAGAGGATTTAAGGGATTGTTGACCAGTGTCAGCCATTCTTTTTGGCTCATCCCGGAAGCAAAGGAATTTGGATTAAAGGAGGGGGTAGAGGCTAGGGCCAAGATTTCGCCATTGCCAGGGTCCATGGCTACAATTGCCCCGACTTTTTTTTCTAATAGCTGCTCAATAAATTTTTGTAGTCTAATATCAATGGTTAAGACTAAATTATTTCCAGGGGTTGGTGTTTTAGAGCCTAAGATGCGGATCTCTCTGCCATGGGCATCCACTTCAATTTGTTTCCCGCCGTCTAGACCAATCAGATAATCATTAGAAACTTTTTCTAATCCATACTGCCCAATCTGATCTCCTGAGCGAATATTATGATATTTTTTTTTTCTTAATTGCTGTTCAGAAATTTCTCCCATATACCCAAGTAAATGGGCAGCGAATTCATTTTCCGGGTAGCTACGTACAGCTTCTACTTCTACATTTATCCCCGGTAAATCAAGTTTATATCCCTCAATAGAAGCCACTTCGAAAAAATTGAGGTCTTTTTTAAGGACTATTTGTTTATAGGGTTTTCTTTTTGATGAGGAGTGGATTTTTTTATACAGTTTTTCCTTGGGAAGGTTAATAATTTTACTTAAAAAGGCAAGTTCGGCATCCCAATCATCAGTATCCTCCGGAGTAATAGTGGCTAAATAAGAGGGCCGCGTTGTTGTTAAAACATTTTTGTTTCGATCGTAAATTACACCTCGCGAAGATTTTACTCTAGTAAGGCGAATACGGTTATTGGAAGAAAGGGTACGATATTTTTTCCCCTGAATAATTTGAAGAAAAAAGAGACGTAAGGTTAATAGGAAGAAAGCTATCAAAGTAAGATAGGTTATAAAAATAATCCGTCCGAAATAGGATTTAGACTCTTCTTTCCTGAATTCAGTCATGCTATACGGCCCACTTTTTATGGAAAAAATCTATAATTCGGAAAAGAAAGGGGGTAATTAGAAAATTGTAAATGGTTTGAGGGAGTATTAATTGAAAAAAAGTTTCATGCACTTTTTTCTGTAAATGGAAAATATTTAAAATAGACAGAAAGAGTATTCCCTCGACTATAGAAAAAATAAAAATAATAATGACTTGAATAATTATGTTTTTTATGTTTAATCTTTTGGAGGCTTTTCCACAAAGATAGCCGGAAAGGGTTTTACTAAACGAGTTAAGACCAAGAATGCCTGTAGAGAATACGTCTTGGAGAAGTCCTAAAATAAAACCAAGGCAAGGGCCGGTTTCCTCTTCCCAATGAAGGCCAATATAGCAGGCTACTATCAGCACAAGGTCCGGCTTAATATGACCAATCGCCAGAATATTCAGTGCAGAGCTCTGGAAAAAAATTGAGAAAAAAATAAGTAAAAGGAAAAATAAAAAATTTTTCAAGATAGTTACTCAGAAAAAATAAGAAATATTCTTTAGTTAAGATTGAAAACAGCATAAGGGTTTCTTTTAATAATAAAAACTTCCTCAAGTTTGGAAATTTGAGCTTCAGGGACCACTTCCGCATATTGAAAAAGACCATAATTATTTTTTTTTATTTTATTAATAGTGCCCACAAGCAACCCCTTTGGGAAAAACCCTCCCATCCCCGAGGTAATGACCCTCTCCCCCTTTTTTACTTCTACATCTTTTCTTAAATATTTAATCGTGCAATAGTCTTGACCGGAACCAACAAGTATTCCTTCCGCCCGGTTTCTCTGTATTAAAATCGCAATACTGCTGTTGACATCAGTGATTAAAAGTACTTTTGAGGTATGATTAGTGACTTCATGAATTTTGCCAACTATTCCGTTATAGGTTACCACCGGCATGTTTACCCTTACCCCATCCATACTTCCCTTATCTAAAAGAATACTTTTGAACCAATTGGTTGAATCTTTCCCAATAATTTCCGAACAGATAGTCGGCTCATCAATGGTTTTTTGTAAAGATAATAATTTCACCAGTCGTTTGTTGGCTTGAACAATTTCAAGATATTGATTATTTAATTTTTTAAGATATTCTATCTTTCGTTTTAATTCTTTATTTTTTTCACGTACCCCCACTAAGGCGATATAATCAGACCAGATATATCCTGTCCCTCGCACAATATTTATAGTCAATTTATGTATAGGAGAAAATGCGGCAATAATGGAGTGAATAAGATGATTGGATCTTTTACCTTCACTGCCTTGAATAACTATAAATATAAGGGAAATTAAAAGAAAAAAAATTAACAGTGCTTGAGGCCGATGTCTATTTAACTGTAAATTCATATCCCGAATATTTACTACCAAATATGCTAAAGAATTGTATTGATGAAATATGCATTGGAACCTAAAGCCTTGGCATTTTAATTTACATGATAGAATAATTTTAAAGGGAGATTTTTCTGAGCAGGTCGATTTCGTCTAGTATCTTTCCAGCTCCCAATACTACACAGGAAAGAGGATCTTCAGCATAAAGGATAGGCAATTTTGTCTCTTCTCTGAGCAAGCAATCAAGCCCTGTTAGTAAAGATCCGCCTCCGGCGAGGACTATTCCTCGATCGACAATATCAGCAGCCAATTCCGGCGGGGTCCTCTCCAAGGCCATTTTAACAATATCAATGATTGCTGAGATCGGTTCAGAAAGACAGCTCCTCATCTCTTCATCATTAATCAACAGCGTTTTTGGAACGCCTGCAACTAAATCTCTCCCTTTTACTTCCATCGTCCTCGGTTCAGGCAGAGGATAAGCAGAGGCTAAGTTGATTTTAATCTTTTCTGCAGTACTTTCTCCGATCATCAGGTTATATTTTCTTTTAATGTGCTGGGCGATGCACTCATCCATTTCATCTCCACCAACCCTCACTGATCCACTATAGACAATTCCGGATAAAGAGATCACGGCGACCTCTGTTGTCCCTCCCCCTATGTCCACAACCATATTGCCGGAGGGGTCTTGAATAGGCAATCCCGCCCCAATAGCCGCAGCCATTGGCTCTTCAATAATATATATTTCTCTTGCCCCTGCTTGAATAGCTGAATCACGAACTGCCCTTTTTTCTACTTGAGTAATGCCTGAGGGGACGCAAACAATTACTCTCGGGCGAACGAGAGTTTTTCTATTATGGACCTTACGGATAAAGTATCGCAGCATTGCTTCAGCCATTTCAAAATTTGCTATAACACCATCTCTCATGGGGCGAATAGCTTCAATTCCACCTGGTGTGCGGCCCAGCATTTTTTTGGCGTCTTTTCCTACGGCAATGACATTTTTGGTATTTCTCTGTATGGCTACCACTGAAGGTTCGCTGAGGACAACTCCCTTGCCTTTTACGTACACTAAGGTATTTGCGGTACCAAGATCAACTGCCAGATCATTGGAAAACAACCCGAACAGCGAGTCAAATATCATAACTGTTAACTCCTTCTTTCACTCCTGAAATCATTTTCCCGAGGTCACCCCATAGCAGATAAACATAGGTTGGATTATTCATGGATGTGTTTAGATGATATGTTACAAACTCCCTAAGTTATTGTTTGCCCTATTTAAAGTTTCTATCATTTTAGCAGAAACTTATAATAGAGGCAAGAAAAAAGAATGCAATGTCTCTTGAAAAAATAAGAGGTATAAGCTATACTTAACTGACAAATCACAGTAGGTTGAATGGACTTTTTATTTTTTTTTTGAGGTAATTTTATAGCCCATAGTAAGGAGAAAACACTCAATGCTTGATCTTATGAGAAAAAATGTTCAATCATTTTTAGTAAAAGGTATTATTACATTAGTCATTTTTGCTTTTATTGGCACCATTTTTCTTGTTTGGGGAGTAGGAGACGACCATCGAGAACAAAAGGGAAGAATTGTTGCCACCGTATTCGGAGAAGAGGTCCCCTACCTTGAATATCATACGGAGTATCGCCAATTGTATGAACATTATCGAAATAGGTTTCGGGATAATTGGTCTGAAGATATGGCTGAGAAGTTGAACCTTAAGAAAACAGCTTTAGATAATATAATCAATCGAAGAGTTTTTATTCATGAAGCCGCAAAACAGGGAATTATGGTAACAGATGAAGAGGTTATGGGAAAAATCAAATATATGTCCATGTTTAATCAAAATGGAAGATTTGAGCCACAAATGTATGTTAAAATTTTAAAACATTATATGCATATGGATGCCCCTACTTTTGAGAGTCAAATTAAAAGGGGGATGATTATTGATCGGATGCAAAAAAGGATTCGAACAGGAATAAAGGTTTCACGAAAAGAACTTTTAGATAAATTTGTTCAAAAGAATGAGAAAATGCAGGCTGATTATGTTTTATTTTCTCCAAAGGAATATCTTTCAAAAGTAACTGTTTCCGATGAAGAAACAGCCAAGTTTTTTGGGGAACATCAAACTGATTATGAACTTCCCGAACAAAGAAAAATTCAGTATATATATGTTAATTCTTTAGATTTTAAAGGATCTCTCACTGTTGATGATGAATCAATAGAGAAATATTATACTACCCATATAAATCAGTACCAAATTCCAAAACAGGTTAAGGCCCGGCATATATTAATAAAGGCAAATGCTGAGGATGAGAAGGAAGAACAGGAGAAAGCGAAAAAGACAGCTGAGGATCTTTTGAAAAAAATTAAGGAAGAAGGGGCGGATTTTGCCGAATTAGCCAAGGAATTTTCAGATGATCCGGGCAGTGCCTCAAAAGGGGGAGAATTAGACTTTTTTGAAAAGGGCCGGATGACCCCGAATTTTGAAAAGGTTGCTTTCTCTCTAGAAAAAGGGGAAATAAGTGATCTTGTAGAAACACCCTTTGGCTATCATATTATAGAGGTACAAGATATAAAGGAAGCGGCAACAAAAGCTCTGGAGGAAGTGAAACCGCAGATTAAGGATGTGCTTCTTGATGAAAAAGCTTGGGAAGTAGCTGAAAATGAGGGCTATAATTTAGTACGAAAATTTTATAAAACCGGGGAATTCGAAACTTTGGCCACTGCAGCCGATTATCAATTAGGCCAAACTGAATTTTCTCAGGAGAGTAAATTTGTTCCCAATATCGGACGATCAGAGGAGATTGTAACAGCAGCCTTTATTCTGGAAGAGGACGCGGCTAGTACTCCAATCCGCGCGAATACAGGGTATTATATTTTACGCTTAATCGAAGAGGTCCCACCTAAAATACCAGAGCTGGAGAAAGTGAGAGATAAGGTTATGAAGAATTTAAAAAAAGAAAAGGCAAAGAAAGAAATGGAGAGATTAGCCGAAGAATTTTATCAAAAATTACAAGCTGATAAGGTAGATTTTACTAAATTGGCTGGAGAATATAATGTGACTGTAAAGGATACTGACGAGGTTTCCCGTAATGGTTACATAAAAGGGTTAGGTTCCGTCCCGGAATTTTCTCAAGCTCTCTTTCGATTGAAAAAAGGAGAGATAAGCGCTCCAATTCCCTGCAGCCGTGGATATTGTATTGCCCTTCTCAAAACGCATATTCCTGTAGACCTGGCAAAATTTGAAGAAGAAAGAGAATCCCTTCATATTTCTACTTTACAAAGAAAGGAACAGCAATTTTTACAACTTTGGGTTGAAAGATTAAAAGAGGAAAATAATATTATTGTAGATTACAATAATGTGTAAAACAAAAAAGGATGAGGTGAGCGTAATTATCTCACCTCATCCTATCATATCATTTTATTCGGTTTATTTTTCTAAGGATTATCAGTAACTATCAATCCTTTTCTTGGGGTCCCATCATCCCAATACCCCATGCAGCATTGTTCAGGAGTATTACCAAGGGCATATTCCTGATTTATTCCATAGAAGGCTGCATCAGTTAAACCATCAAAAATTTTCCAGAGGCAGTAGTAGTCCAGAGCATCAGTTCCTAAACTTCCTCCAAGCGACATACAACAGGCAGTAAAATGGGTGGCGCTTAAGGAACTGCCATTATGTTTATCCGAAACCATGGTAACATAATCTTTATTTTCTAAAGGGACCTGCTCACTTCTTTTAAAGATTAACTTGGCGTCTTTGTCTCCGGCCATCTTATCTATGTCTCCTACTACAGTGATTAATAGTGAGGCACCGGGGATCTTTGATAGGTCCTCTAAAGGGATTATTGGAGTGATGCCGGGTTGAACCGCCATAATAGCTTTGGGGAAAGGTAAACCTGATTCTAAGGCCTTGGCGGCTATATTAGGAGCGATTACTCCACCACAGGAGTGTCCCACTAGAGCAAAAGCATCCAAGTCAGGCCTTACATGGTCTTCGGTTTGAAGTGTTTCAATGGCTTTTAAAACCGCGTTAATGCTATTTGAAGTGTAAAAATCGAACGATGAGCCTATTGATTGATAGATTGGAAAAACAACAATATTTCCCCTTTTAACAATGTGCTCAATCCACTTAGCATAGGTATTTGGGGTCGTGGCCATCAATCCGTGAAGGAAAACAACTAAAGGAGCGGAATCCGGTTTTGGAGAAGCCGGCTCGAATAGGTGGTAAGCATTGGCTCCCCGACCATAGCTGTTTTGATTTACTTTGCTGTGATAATATTCGGCGCTGCCAGGTCCTTCCGAGGGTCTATCATCCGCCCTGATTGCAGAAGTAAAGACAACGAAGATGAAAAAAAATACACTGACGATTCCAATTAGTTTTGTAAAATGACAAGCAATTTTAGTATCTGAACATTTGGATTTAAAGAAATTCATGAGATCTCCTGTATTATAATGTATTAAAATGTACATCAATAAATATTGGTTTGCGTTAGAATATAGATAAATATTTACTTGTTTTGGTTGGATATATTGAGTATTATTTCACCTTAACCTTAGAGGGATCTTTGATCTTAAATAATAGAATTAATTCATTTATTTTATTCCTCCTCTGGGTATTATGTTAAACTCTCAGTGAGGGTTTATAGTAAATAAATATTGATAATTTGTCAAGATTATGCTGAAATTACGTATGAATACCATTAATTAATTGTTAAATAATGGCTCTATCGGCATTCATTGTGAGGAAAGGATGAAGGAAAAATTTTTATCCAATTATTTCTAACAGATTGATGTTAAGAATTTTGGAAAGGGTTGAGAGGCTGATAGTATATTGATCAGTTTTTAAACTGAATTCGATTATTTTTTCTGCAATATCTATATCTTCTTTTTGGCTAAGGCTTGTTTCAATATTGTATTTCAATTTATTCAACTGTTTTTGGTTCCGCTCAAGGTCTCTCATTCTATTGCCTACAATGCTTAAATGCTGCGTTGTTTGCTCAAGGGCTAAATCAATATTTTCTAAAGCTGCTGTAATTGATTCCGTATCATCAGCTTTTAGAAGAGCTCTCCATAGCTGATCAACTACCTCAAATAAATTTTCTCCCTCCTCCCCTCCGGAGAATACTCTTTTACTCATATTCATCTGAATTTTTTTCTCTTCTCCAATTTGGATTTCCATCGCAAACTCCGGCCCGGTATTATCTAAAGGCTCCTCTAATAACGTGGCCTCATCAAAAGGAGGTGTATCCATTGATTCCGGGGAAAAAAGATATCGATCATCATATTTAGTGTTGGCTATTTGGATGAGGTCTTGAAAGATTCCCTGAACCTCTGTAATAAAAGTTGCTCGTGTTTCTTCAGTTGAGGAACCATTAACATGAGAAACAGCAATTTCTTTGCATCGTTGCAAGAGATCATTGGTTGTCTCTAATACATCATTGGTTATTTGAGACCAGTCTGTGGCAAAATTAATGTTTTCACTATATTGATCAATAGTACTTAGGAGAGTTCGAAATTTTAAAACCTGTTTTGTCCCCTGTGGATTGTCTGAAGGTCTATTAATTTTCTTGCCTGTAGTAATTGCTTCTTGAATTCTATATATTTCTTCATTAGTTTTTTTTATTTTTTGGAGAGCATAATTATAAAAAGTTTTTGTATTAATATTCATGATCTTAGCCAGGTAAAAGTAAAAAGTGGTTATGCCTTAATATTCAAAAGAACGGACATCATTTCATCCGCTGTGGAAATGATCTTCGCGGAAGCATTATAGGTTTGTTGAAATTTAATCAAATTAGCCAATTCTTCGTCTAGGGAAACATCACAAAGCATGCTCTTTTTATCATGCAGGTTTTGCAGAATTAATTGCTGGTGATCGGTTTTTCCTTGAGCTTCCTGGCTATTTTGGCCAATATTTGCTTGTATAGTTCCATAAAAAGCATTGACTGATAAGGTAGAGCTTCCTTGTTGGATAATAGGTGATTTTAAAAGGTCGGCGATTGTTAGGGCATTTTCGTTGTTCAAACTATCGGAAGAAGAGGATGC
>JAUWIR010000192.1 GCA_030605265.1 Pseudomonadota bacterium
ATAAAGAAAAATTTAAATCCTATCTAACCGGCATAGCTATTTTGAGGACCCTGAAGAAATTATACCCAAGAGAATTTAAATGGAAGCTGCCCCCCTATGAATATGAATATAAAAAATTACCCATAGATATACTCTGCGGCACTGATCTTATCCGCTTACAAATTGATATGCTGGAGCCTTTAGAAAAGATTGAAGAAAAATGGGTCCCCGGTCTTAATAAATTTATGCAAAAACGCCGGAAATATTTACACTATTAATTATTATGAAATAGTTCACCACGGAGACACAGAGGCACTGAGAAATGATTTTAGAAAAAGAACTTACAAAGCAGATAATTGGGGCAGCTATAGAAGGTCATCAGCATTTAGGCCATGATCTAGAGGCTTGTCTTTTTATTTTTCTCTGTGTCTCTGTGCCTCCGTGGTGAGATTTAATAAGTGTAATTTTTGGCCTTGCTTAGTTATACCTGGTTGGGATTAATAAATGAAAGCTATCATACTTGCTGCCGGCTATGGAAAAAGACTTCAGCCTTTAACCAAATATATTCCCAAGGCCCTTGTCCCCATTTTAGGAAAACCGGCCTTGGCCCATGTTTTCAATCGATTGCTTCCTTTTAATGCCCAGCAGATAGGAATTAACCTTCATTACCAATCCGAGAAAATCATTACCTTTCTTCAGTCACAATGGATGCCTCATTTAAATATAAAAATTTCTTTAGAGGAAGAAATACTTGGCACTGGCGGGGCAATTTTTAATTTTCGAGATTTTTTAAGGAAAAATGAAAATTTTATTCTTTATAATAGTGATATTATCAGTGATATCAATCTGTCGGCAGCTTATCAACAACATTGTCAAAGAAAAGCCTTAGCCACGTTAATTCTTTGGGATTATCCTCCCATTAATACAGTATTAGTCGATGAAAATGAGCGAATACTCCAATTTTTCTCTAATAATGAACAACAACAGCAACAGCAGAGGCATTCTAAAAAACCAGGAAATTTACTTACCTTTACCGGTATTTCAATAATTAATTCAAAAATTTTAGACTATATCCCGGAAGGCTATTGTGAGATGCCTCATATTTATCAAAACATCATTAAGACGAGGGCAGGAAATATTCTCGGGATAAAGGGGAGAGGGCATTATTGGACAGATTTCGGGACACCCTCAAAGTATCTGAATACTCATCTAATGCTAATGAAAAGAGCTGATCCTAAGGAAAAATTCCTGTCAGAGGGGCTTATTTATAAACATGGGGGCATAAAAATTTCAGACTCTGTCCATTTAGAAGGATTTATTTCGCTGGGCAATAGATCTATTATTGGAGATAATGTATTTTTAAAAGATTGTGTGGTCTGGCCGGAAACAAGGGTAAAATCAGGTACTTTTGCTCAACGTGCCATCCTAAGTAATTATTTTATACATATGGAAGACAATGGGTAATCATATTACTTTTCTTGCTGAAATGTTAAAAGGAAAAAATATTTGTCAGGAGCCTATTTTAAAAAAGATATTCGTGAATAAGCCAAAGCTAAAAATTTGCTCATTAACTGGAGGATCTGATAGGATCTTTCTTCGGGTAAGTGATGGGAAGGAAAGCTATATTTTCATGTATGATGAAAATAAAGAAAATTTTCTTTCCTTCATTTCGATTAACCAGTTTCTTCAAGAGAATTTCATACCAGTCCCCAGAATTTATGAATACGATCTTTCATCACGGAAAGTCCTGTTGGAGGATTTGGGGAATTCTTCTTTATTTAATAAAATTCTCTCAACTGAAAGTTTAGCTGAAAAAAAAAGACTATATCAAAAAGTGATCGATGTCCTCGTCCGCTTGCAGGGTCTCCAGCTTTTGAACCAGTCCCCTATAAAAAAAAAGGTTTTTGATTATGAACAGTTACGATGGGAAACAGATTATTTTACCCAGTATTTTTTAAAAACTTATTGTAAAATAATCATTAAAAACAGTTACCAATTAGAGGAAGGATTTCACCAATTAGCTACAAGCTTTCTTTCGGAACCCCACTATTTTATGCATAGAGATTTTCAATCTCAAAATATAATTTTAAAGGGAAAAAACCCATATCTTATTGATTTTCAAGGGGCAAAAATGGGGCCGTTGACCTATGACCTGGCCTCCTTGCTCTATGATTGCTATATTGTTCTAGAGGACGAATTGAGGGAATCTCTTTTTTTATACTATATTAACCAAAGAGAAAAAATATTGAATATTTATCAAGATAGGGATAAACTGAAATCTTTATTTATTCGATCAGCTCTTCAACGTAATATGCAAGCACTTGGGGCCTTTAGTTTTCTTACTCTCATTAAGAAAAAAAAAGAATTTGAAAAATTTATTCCTACCGGGATAGAATATTTAAAACAGAACTTGACCCTTTTTCCCCCTCTTGCCCCGTTAAAAAAATTAATCGAAAAATTGGCGAGTAAATAATTTTTGAACCCCTGAACGGTCACTAATCTTTTTATGGGACTTAGATTCCCCCATAGGTTATTGACTGGATCATGCTGATGAGTTCGTCAATACAAAATGGCTTATGAAGAAAACCAAAGACCAGATCAAGGAATTTCTCTTGAATGTCCCCCACTGGATGGCCTGTCATCATAATAGCCTTGATTTCCGGTTGCAGAGAAATAACTCTGTTTAATGTTTCAATGCCGTTAATGCCAGGCATTTTAATGTCTATTAACGCGACATCATATTGTTTTTCTTTTACTTTTTCAACAGCATCATATCCATTAAGGGCTTGAGTAACTTGCAGTCCCTCTAATTCAAGGATCTCTGCAAGACTTTGTCGCAATCCCTCCTCATCGTCTACAATAAGTATTTTGGCTACTTTTTGTTCTTCGATATCCATTATGCCTTTTATCCAAAATTAAGCTGATAAATAAAGCTGATAAGCAGCGTAAATAAAATGAAACATACATGCCAATAAATTGGCGCAAAGTACAATAAAAATGATATCAACGATATATAGGTGTATTTTAAAATGAAAATACCTGCTTTTTAATCGGATTATTAGACGGAGAGAGAAAATTTATCTTATGAAAAATAAATTAATTTCATAAAAAATAAAAATGAAAAGAAAAAAATCTATATATTGTCCTGAAACTCTGCGTTTTTGTGGGGTGAAAAAAATGTCACCTTGATCGTATAGGAATTTTTATTTTATTTAGGCGGCTTATCAGCTCATCAGCTTAACAGCTTAATTTAATCCACACCATTCAAAATAAGAATTACTGTCAGAGACGTCAGTGGCAATGGCTTGTTGACAAAAAAGTACAAAATTTATACTATGATCATATGAAAAATAAAATTTTTTATAGTGTTATCTTTATTCTCCTTTTTATAGGTGAAGCAACGGCTTCCTCTTTTAAGGAGGCAAATCATATTTTTTGTCCTAAAATTGGTGAAGAATTTGTTTATACAATAAATTGGGGAGTTGTTCCCGCTGGTTCAGCCAGTATAAAAATTGACTCTATTATTCAGTGTGGGGAGACAAAATGCTATAGAATAAAAACTTCAACCCGCACAAACTCTCTTTTTGATAAAATCTATAAAGTCCGAGACAGTATAGAATCCTATGTGGAAAAATCGTTTTTACGTTCACATTATTACAACAAAAATCAACAAGAAGGTAAATTTCGCAGGAATGAAGAAATACTATTTGATTTTAAAAAAGAAAAATTACAATTAATTCGTAATGGTAAAATTAAAAAGGTAATCACTATTAATAAAGATGAAGATTTACTCGATCCTTTCGCCGTGCTATACTATATCAGAAGTATTCCACTACAGGTGGGGGATAGGGTAACTATTCGAGTTACCGACGGAAACGCAGTTTATCTAATAAATTTAGATGTTGTGAAGCGTGAAAAAATTAAAACTTGGCTGGGAACTTATAAATGTTTAAAAATTGAACCAAAAATGCAAAGTATCGAAGGAATATTTCATAAAAAAAAGAAAGCAAAAATTTTTGTATGGTTAACAGATGATAATCGCAGAATACCTGTGAAACTTCAAAGCGAAGTAACTTTTGGTTCCTTTCAGGGGATACTAAAAGAAATTAAGTATCCTTAGATGAGGATATAAAAACGAAAGAAAGGGTAAAATCTTCCGAAAAAAAATTATACCCCTCATCAAATAAGAAGGTGAAGAGCTATTAAAAATATTTTTGGTTACACACAAGGATTAAAACCAAGCAACCTTAAACGGCTGGAAAAAATTTATCATCGGAAAATACCTCGGCAAGAAATTATCACTCCGGAATTAAGCCGCTATATTTCAGAGCTTTCCCATGAATTAGGTCGACAAATAGGGATCATGGTGACAAGAAAAGGGGAGGTAGTGTATGTAATCGTGGGAAAACAAAAAGAAATTCTCATTCCTCCCTTGGAAAATTACCGGCTTGGTCAAAGGCGCTTGAGAGGCCTGCGATTTCTTCATACCCATTTACAACAAGAGTCCCTGTCCAGAGATGATTTAACCGACCTGGCCCTACTTCGGCTGGATTTAATCGGCAGCATCAGCGTTGAAAAAAATGGCTTACCCTCCAATATAGTTTTGAGCCATTTACTTCCTCCCAATAAAGAGGAGAAAACTTACGAGATTCTCTCTCCTCAAGATGTCTATCATCTCAATATTGATTTTGAAAAATTTATCTCAGAACTGGAAAGAGAAATTTCCCGGACGGAAAAAAGAGCTCTTCAGGTAAAAATAGAAGAAAAGGCTATCCTTATCGGAATAAAGGGTCGTTCAAAGGATGATTTTCCAGAAGATTCCCTGGAAGAATTAAAAGAATTAGCGCGGACAAGTTCCGTACAGGTATTAGACAGCATAATTCAAAGTGCCGACAGAGCAAACCCAAAATATCTTCTGGGAATTGGAAAACTGAAAGAATTAATAATTAGGGCCCTCCAATTAGGGGCTGGTTTATTAATTTTTGATAGAGAACTTACTCCAGCGCAAGTACGCTCAATAAGCGCTATAACAGAAATGAAAGTTTTGGACCGTACACAACTCATCCTGGATATCTTTGCTCGACATGCCCACACTCCTGACGGGAAAATACAGGTGGAATTAGCTCAACTCAAATATATTCTCCCTCGGCTGAAAGAAAAAAGTACTTCTTTTTCAAGATTAATGGGAGGGATTGGAGGCAGAGGGCCGGGAGAGCAAAAATTAGAGGTAGACCGAAGACATATACGGAACAAAATTTCCTGTCTTGAAAAAAAATTAGAAACAATTGGGAAAAGCAGAAGGCAAAGAAGAGCGAAAAGGGCAACTTCCGTTTTGCCGATTATCTCTATCATTGGCTATACTAATGCCGGCAAATCCACTCTTTTAAATTCCTTGACCAACAGTCAAATAAAGGTTGAAGATTTATACTTTGCCACACTTGATACCTCAAGCCGCAGACTTCGCTTTCCTCATGAAAGGGAGGTAATTATAACTGATACGGTTGGTTTTATTCGGTCCTTGCCCAAAGACCTTCTTGGCGCTTTTCGTTCAACCCTGGAAGAATTAGAAGACGCTAATCTATTACTCCATGTGATTGACGCAGCGAATCCTTATTTTCCTGAACAAATAGACTCTGTTCAAAAAATTATACTTGAATTACAATTAGATCATATCCCCGTTTTACAAGTTTTTAATAAAACTGACAGGCTTTCAAAAGAAATGATTAACTCTTTACAAAAAAGATATCAAGGGATTTTTATTTCAGCTAAATCTTTTCGTACCCTAAAACCTTTAACAGATCAAATAGAAAAAATATTAAAAGACCATGGATGCTTTTACTCACATGCTCGCAGGAGCGGTTATTGCCAAAGCTACTTTTGAGCCCTCTTTGGGAAAATGGGGGATAATTTCAGGAGTAGCTGTTGCTATTTTGCCGGACATTGATTTTTTATTAAAATTTATAAATAAAAAATTATATATTAAATACCATCGAAGTCTTGCCAATTCAATTTTTTTTCTCTTACCCCTCTCACTTTTTTGGGCGTATGTTTTTAACAGCTTATCCGGTCTGCATAACTTTTCTCATTTTGCCCTTTTATCCTTTCTTGTTTACTGTAGCCATATTTTCTTTGATACCCTTAATCCTTTTGGAACAATGATCTTTGCTCCCTTTTCAAATTATCGTTTCTCCTGGGATGCCGTGTACATTGTTGATCTGTTATTCAGCGGCCTACTGTTTTTCCCTCTTATTGCCTCGTATGTTTTCCCTCACTATAGCCGGAGTATCTGTTATGCCGGCCTTGTATCATTAGGAATATATATTATTTTCCGATTTATTAATCATGCAAAAGCAAATCATAAAAATAGACAATATATTAAAGCGAATAAATTAAAGTCCGATAACTTTGCTTCCCTTCCTCACCTATCACCCTTTCGATGGAAAAATATCATTGAAACGGAAAAGCATATTTATAAGGGAGGAGTAAATGTATTAAAACCCCAACACTCTGATAACTGCTATAAAAGCTGGCCCAAATACAGTCACCAAAACCCTGATGAAAAATCTGACTGGATTCAAAAAGCTTTAGAATTACCAGACGTTAAAGTATATTTATGGTTTGCTCGATTTCCGGTTATGAAATATCAGGGAATGATTGATGATATGCACCGTGTTGCCTTTTATGATTATCGCTTTGAAGGATTCAAGGGAAAACTACCCTTTGTCTATGTAGTTGATTTTTATTCAAATGGTCAAGTATGTAACCAGCAATTTTCTCGCAACTGGGACCTTCGAACATTCATAAAGGGAAAAAAAGAATATTATTCAATTCGTCTTTTCTGATTTAAAATAGAGCATAATCTCTATTTTTTAGTTTAAAAAATATACATCCCCTTAAATTACATAATTCTTTTATTTTTGTTAACTGCCTACCTATTCTTTCTATCCATAAAATAGTCCATAAAATAGTAAGTATTTTATTCCTGGCTCAATCTTTGCGTAACTTACAAATAATAAAAGAATTATTTTTTTAAAAACTACTATAAACTGAAGGGGCTCATTATGGACTGCAGCCGAAAAATCGTTATCATGGTCGAAATTTTTTCTCTCTGCCTGTTTATTTTTGGATGTAAAGGCGATCAAAACAACTCTGAGACATCAGAAACCGTAGCTGAAGAAGAATCAATAATACCTGAAGACCCGGGAAATACAATTTCAGGAATTTTAGGCGATATTTTTTATCAAAATTATTTAGCAAAAGGTCCGACTGGTGAACCAGGTCCGGATGGTACTATCGGACCTCCGGATGATGTCCCCGGCCCTGAGGATCCAAATGTAATAGGTCAAGGAACCGGAAGGGGGGGAGTTCTTTTTACTGAATACCCGTTAGCTGCTTCCTTAGCTGAAACAGTTGTATACGGTATTCCGGACCTATCCGGATTTTTCCGCTTGCAAAATTGTCCGGCAGGGGACCATACCTTAATCATATACAATTACGGGGTTGCTATGGGCAGAAGACAGATACGAATAACCTCGGATAGCAACCTTGATCTAGGCGAGATACAAACTATTAATGCAGATGGAATATTCTCTTGCAGAGGTTTTGATGGGTATCGCTTTTCCTGGGAAGATGAAAATCCGAAAGATGGGATAAATGATCTTTTCCTTGATGAAAATGGCGATGGTATTTGTGATATAATCGGACGGGCTTACGCCCATGGATATGGTTGGCAAGATGTGGATGAAAATGGAATAAATGATCTTTTTCG
>JAUWIR010000493.1 GCA_030605265.1 Pseudomonadota bacterium
ATGAGAGATGCTTGGAAAGTTATAGCAAAAATGAAGTCCTTGAGAGAAAAATCTTTCAAGCTATTGGAAAAATGCACGGCTTCTTGTTAGAAGCTGGTGCAAGTATTTTTCTGGATATCTATAATAGGCTATTAAGCTGAAGTTTATAACAGCTTATCAACCATCAGCTTAACAGCTGTCTTTATAGCTTAACAGCTGTCTTTCCTAGCTGTTTTACCTCTGGTGAGGAGCAAGAAATGGATTCCTTTTTACCAACGGCGGCCCAAGTATCTCAGCCATAATCACAGCTTGTTGAAGTAATTCCGGGTGCACAAAGAAGAGCGGTTTTGGAGAAATGGTTGGCTTTTCCAGCTCTTTTTCCTTTTTAATTACCCTTTTTTGTGCAAAAGGTTGTGGTTTGGTAATTTTTAGCTCTATTTTTTTTTCAGGTTTACTCAATTTTGGCTTGGCAATTTGTTCCCACCTTTTCAGGATCTCCATGGCCTCCTTTTGGCGGTGGATTTCCGGTATTGATGGGGGCCCCTGGGTCCCCTTTGGTATTCCTTGCGGTGTTCCCGTAGGTTTTCCTGTCGGGATTCTCTGCTGTGGCGATTTTGGCAAGGGTCCATGTGGATGAGGAGGAAAGGGGTAAGGAGGCATAGTAGGGGGCTGCCTCCTTTTTTTTTGGTCACCTTTTAAAATTTTTATAATGAACCCTATAAAATAAAAAACAAATAACAGGGAAATAATTTTATCCATGGGTATGGTCCTCTTCACCCTGTTTTGGTTTTTCAGGTGTGGCAGGTTTTTCCGGTCCCATTTGTGAAATCGATTCTCGCATGTGAGTATCTGAGTCGATATTTTTAAGGTGATAGTAATCCATCACTCCCATATTTCCTTTTCGGAAAGCATCTGCCATAGCTAAAGGTACCTGGGCTTCCGCTTCAATCACCTTTGCTTTCATTTCCTGGACCTTGGCCTTCATTTCCTGTTCTGCTGCAACTGCTAAAGCACGCCGGCTTTCAGCCCTTGCCTGAGCTATTTCCTTATCAGCCATAGCCTGCTTTGTTTGGAGTCGTGCTCCAATATTTTCGCCAATGTCTACATCAGCAATATCAATCGACAGGATCTCAAAGGCCGTGCCTGAGTCCAGCCCTTTTTCCAATACTCTTTTGGAAATGGAATCAGGATTTTCCAAAACAACCTTGTAAGAGTCCGCTGATCCGATGGTAGTAACGATTCCTTCACCAACACGGGCAATAACAGTCTGCTCACCGGCCCCTCCAATTAGTCGTTCCATATTGGCTCGCACAGTAACCCGTGATTTGGCCATCACCTGAATTCCATCTTTGGCCACTGCTGCCACCACAGGGGTCTCAATTATTTTAGGAATAACACTCATTTTTACAGCCTCAAGAACATTTCTACCGGCCAGATCAATGCTGGAACCAATACTAAAGCTCATATTTATATTGGCCTTATCAGCAGAGATAAGGGCCTGGACTACTGATTTGACATTTCCTCCAGCCAAGTAAAGGGCCTCTAACTCATCAGCGTCAATATTGATGCCGGCTTTCGCCGCACTGATTCTGGCGTTTACCACAATATGCGGCGGGACCCTTCGAAAGCGCATGCCAATGAGATTGGCCAGACCAACATAAGCCCCTGATGACCAGGCGGCAATCCATAAAGGCACGGGAATAAGGTAGAGAAAAACAATCAAAAAGCCAATTATAAGGGCAAGAATAAAAAGCGGGAAAATACTAACAAACATTATACCTCCTCCTAACCCGGACAAGCCGGAACTAAAAATTATCTCTTGTTTTATGCCATTTCTTCTTCAACAAATATTCTATTCCCCTCAATGCGGAGTATTTTTATTTTACTGTTTTTAGTAACATATTCCCCATCAGTAAGAACATTGATGCGCTGCCCATCAAACAGCGCTGCTCCGGTTGGCCGAAGATTAGTAATAGCCGTGCCGATTTTTCCTTGGCTGATAGAGGGCCTTCCTGTCGGCTCTATTTTTTCTTCTGCAAATTGGTCCTTCTTTACTTTTTGTCCCAGAACAAATTTTTCCATCAGGCCGCTTTTTTTTAAATAAAGAAAAGCCCCTATGATGGAAGCAATACTCAGGATGGTTACTGAAAAAGCCCAGAGGAAAGTTAACTTTGTCCATGATAAATAGCCCCCTGCAGCCAGAAAAAGAAGGGCGCCAATTCCCACCGGCCCAAATCCCGGAACAATGAAAACCTCAACCATCAAAAGAATGAAGCCGGTAATTAAAAGAAGGATAATCAAAAGAGGCCAATTCATATTTCTTCCTTTTCTTTATCTATCCTGCGCACAATAATATTTTTCCCCTCCACGCGAATCACTTTAATAGGAGAGCTTTTGGTAATAAATTCCCCTTCACTGATCACGTGTATTCGATCTTTGCCAAAAAGTCCCCTCCCTGCAGGTCGTAAACTGGTCAGCGCCTCACCTTTTTGGTAAAGATATTTATTATATTGTTCCAGTTCCTTTTCTTTATGGTAAGAGGGTAGTCGGGCCTCAGGGACGCTTTGATTATGAAGGACGAACCGTTGCACAAGCGAGGTTTTGGCAAAAGATTTCATAGTGAAGATAAAGGCAATAAGAACAATGAGAAGGACTATGGAAATATGTGAAGCAGCTTTGCCTACTTCTCCAATAGTGGGATATTTCCCTACCATGCTGAGAGTAAGCCCTGTAGCTAAACAAATGATCCCCAGGATACCTGCTAATCCAAAACCGGGGATAACAAAAGCTTCCAAAAGAAGGAGAATGACCCCCACTGAAAGAAGAATGATTTCTTCCCACCCAACCAGATTAAGGACCACGTGCCCCCAGAAAAAGAGGGCTAAACAGACAAGACCAATGGTCCCGGCAATTCCCCAGGTAGGGGTTTTGAATTCCAAAAACAGGGCCAGCAAGCCAATGGTCAGAAGTAGTGAACTCATCAGGCTTTGGCTAATCACCCTGAGGAATTTTTCCGCCCAATTCGGTTTTGTTTCTTTTACAATTACTTGATCTAATTGAGAAACAGCTAAAATTTCCTCTCTTCCCCCTTTAATCTCAAGGTCCGCCACCTTGTTTTGGACGGCCTCTGTGGTGGTGAGGGTTAAAAGTTTTCCTTTCTTAATGAGACCTTCAATTTCTACGTCCGGATCAACCATGGCTTCGGCAATAAGAGTCGGACGGTTATTTGTTTCAGCCGTGGCTTTCATCTCTTTTCGAAAATAGGAGATGACTTTTTCACTGGCCGGTTTCATTTCTTGAGTAAAAGGAGTTGAAGTAACCGGTGTTGCCGCACCGATAGTTGCACCCGAGGCCATGTAGATTTTCTGACAACTCAAAGAGATAAGGGCCCCTGCGGAAATGGCTCGCTCATTGATGTAAGCTATAGTCAGGGTTGAGGAATTGAGGAGGGCGTCGCGAATTTGAACGGCCGCATCGAGTCTTCCGCCAAAGGTATTAATTTCAAGAATAATGGCGGCAATGTTTTGGTCATCAGCCTCCTGAACAACTCTTTTTATATAGGGGGCCAGCCCGAGATCTATCTCACCCTCAATTTTTACCCAATAGACCGTGTTTTGATTATGGCTTGCCCCAATACCAGAGGGAAGTAAGCAAAGAAAAGCAGAAAAGAGAAAAAGAATACCCAGAATTTTTTTCATTTGAAGATAAACCTTTCAGAACCGGAACGTACTTATTCTTTCGGTCATTAAGTCATTAAGATACGAATATTTTTTTTCTTCGTATTGATCTTGGCGCCTTGGTGGCAAGAAGCGCCAAAATTATAATTTTTTTAAATATAAATAATAAAGTTAATTTTTCATCTTTTTTTGAAATTAAAATCTTTTACCACAAAAAAGCAATCAACGCAAGGGTTGTCACAGATAGTGCCATCCATGGA
>JAUWIR010000428.1 GCA_030605265.1 Pseudomonadota bacterium
AAGATTAAGGATAATGTATTTGTATTCATAAAATTTATACCTTGTGAAATTATAAAAAATCCTCTCCTGTCTACAAAATCTTTATAAATCCAGCAATTCTCACTTTGACATGATTTGGATCAAAGTAACAATTTTTCACCGCAGAGAACGCAGAGTTCGCTGAGAGAACATAAGAAAAACTCTGCGTTCTCTGCGGTAAATTATATTTTTTTAAGACATAGGTTTCATAATTAGAATTGCTGCCATAAATCCAAGGACTTCTCTTATCAAGCCTAAGGCATGCATTTTGCAAGTCAAAAAGCTGTCCCATATTCTATTAGAATTTGCTTCGACCTAGGAGATTATGATGAGTAGAGCCAGACTTTTGATTGTTGATGATGAGGAATTCATTTGTAAACAGCTTGAATGGGGTTTTTGTGATGAATATGAAGTATTTGTCGCTTACAACACTCAAGAAGCAGTAAAAAAATATCAAAGAATTCAACCTGATGTTATAACCCTTGATATAAATTTATCCTTCACCAATGAAAAAGAAAATGGATTCAGGGTCTTAGAGCAAATCCTAAAAATTGACCCTTTGGCCAAGGTAGTCATGATAACCGGTCAAAATGAAAAAGAGTGCGGTATAAATTCATTACAGCTGGGCGCTTTTGACTACTATCTTAAGCCTGTTGATTTAAATGAACTAAAGGTTATCCTTAAACGTGCCATCCATATAAGAAGTCTTGAAATTGAAAATAAGCAAAAAAATTCTAGCCTGCCAAAGCACACTGACTACTATGGCATAATAGGTCAAAGTAAGAAGATGAAAAAACTGATTAGCCTTGTGCAAAGGGTAGCCAAGACGGACATGACTGTGCTTTTACTTGGAGAGAGTGGTACCGGAAAGGAATTAGTGGCCCAAGCTCTCCATAAATGCAGCAAAAGGGCTAAAAACAGCTTTATCCCGGTAGACTCCGGCGCAATCCCGGCGACTTTATTGGAAAGTGAATTATTCGGCCATGAGAGAGGCGCTTTTACTGATGCTCATTTTCAAAGAATCGGCAAAGTGGAACTGGCCAATAAAGGGACCCTATTTTTAGATGAAATTGCCGAATTACCAGTCAATTTACAGGTAAAGCTTTTGCGATTTTTACAAGAGAGAAAAATCCAAAGAATCGGCAAAAGTGAGCTTATTCCCGTTGATATCAGAATTGTTGCCGCCACCAATAAAAACCTCGAAAAAGAAATGAATAAAGGCAATTTTCGAGAAGACATGTATTATCGGTTAAATGAGGTAATTATTGAACTGCCTCCTTTAAGAGAAAGGGAAGATGATATTTTTTTATTGACTGAATATTTTTTAGAAAAATATAGTAAGGAATTGTTTATTGGACTTAAAATGCTTTCTTCAGCATCTTTGGAAGCAATGAAAAACTATAGATGGCCAGGGAATATCAGAGAATTGGAAAATAAAATAAAAAGAGCTCTGGTCTTATAAACCGATAAATATATTAGACCGGAAGATCTTGATATCGGATACCAAAAAAACAGAAACGACGGCCTTACCCTGAAAGAGGCCAGAGAGAGCATTGAAAAAGAATTACTCTTGAAAAATATAAAAAAATTTAATTGGAACCTTACAAAAGTTTCCAACAGCCTTGGGATAGCAAGATCTACTGTATATGACCTTATGGAAAAATACAACCTCAGTCACAAAAGCAAAAGATTAATGCTGGAAGATATATAGCTAAATCGATTTGTTATTGTCATCATCCCCAAAAAATCCAAGTGGAGTGAATCATGAAAGGTCTATATAAAGTATGTTCCCCACAAAAACATCCACAAAAACATCATCATTTCTTCATAGTTTGTCTTTGTCTTGTGCTTATCAGCCTTACCTCTTCCTGTCATAAAGATCCTGTGGCCAGGAAACTGAAGTATTTTACTGCCGGAGAAAAATATTTTGAAAAAAAAGATATTAACGCAGCTATTATCGAATTTAAGAATGTCTTACAAATAGACCCCGACTATACTGAGGCAAACTTTTACTTAGCCGGCTGCTATTCAGCCACAGGCAAAATAGATAATGCCCTCAAATATTATCAAAAAGCTATTGAGGGCAATCCTGATTTTTTAGAAGCCCGTCTTGAAAAGTCTTCCCTGCATATTTTAAAAAAAGAACTCCCTGAAGCGGCTGAGCAAATCAAGTATGTTCTTGATCATGAGCCCAATAATGCCAGAGCATATAATTTACAAGGCTCTATTTACTTTTTGCAAAATAATAGAAAAAATGCTTTAAAAAATTTTACCAAAAGCATAACTCTTGATAAAACAAACATTGATCCGCGTCTTAATTTAGTGAAACTGTATCTTGAGAATAAGGAAAAGGAAAAAGCACAAAGAGAAATAAATAAAATTTTGGAAATAGATGATAATTGCCTTCAAGCAAAATTATATCAAGCTGATCTTTATCTAAAAAATCAAAAATCCGAAAAAGCGCTGGAAGAATACAAAAAGATAGTATCAGACTATCCCAAAAGGGCCGAAGGATATATAGGGCTAGGCAATCTTTACTCTAAAACCAAAAAGATCGATGAATTAAAAAAACTTGCCAACACTATGCTGGAAAAAGATTCCTACCCTCCTTTAGCCAAATTATTTTTAGGGAAAACTTCCCTTTCCGAGAATGATTTTCCCATAGCTATTTCATATCTTCAAGAGGCGGTAAAATATTTACCCAATAGTGGTCAGGCCCATTATAATTTGGGGTATGCCTATTACTGTACAGGTAATTTTCAGCAATCCTTGACAGAGTACCTTTTAGATTTAAAATCCAGACCGCAGCACATCCCTACTCTGGCAACCCTGGCTGTAATAAATTTTGAAAAAGGGTGGTTCGATGAGTGCATAAAACATTGCAGCAAAATTCTGGAAATCTCACCAAAAAATACCATTGCCCAATGTCTTTCCGAAATGGCTGAAAACCATCAAAAATACTCTCTTTCCAAGCATTTAACCAAGGCTGTGGTTGCCTGTTATGAAAATGAATATGAAAAGGCCATTGATGAAATTAATGCTTTCCTTCAAAAGGATGGTAAAAATCCTTTTGCTTACAGTTTGTTGGGAAATATTGAGGTGAATAGAAAAAACTTGGAAAAAGCAGTTGATTATTTTGAATCCTCTCTTAAGATCGAACCCTTAAGCTCCTCTTATAAAAATTTGGCTTATATCAGCTTAATAAAAAAAGATTTTAACCAGGCGATTTCCTTTTTTGAAAAAGCCCTTAAAATTGCCCCCCAAAGTTTAGAAATCTATTGGGAATTAGGCATAATTTATAACCGCCAAGGGGATGCTCAAAAAGCTATAGCCTATTTTGAAAAAATCAAAGAGATTGATTTCCAGTCTCCCATTCCCTATATCATGCTCAGCTCTCTTTACCAAAGATCCGGAGACTTTGATAAAGCCATTGATGAAATAAAGGAGATGGGCAATTACAACCCTACTGAACCTTCTCAGCATCTATTACAAGCAACCTTATATTTAAAACAATAAAAATTTAGGGATGCTCTTAAAGAATATAAAAAAGCCTTTGAACTTGATCCGAAATTAGAAGAACAATTTCCCCAAACAGGCATCCTTCATTTAGCTTTAGGGGAGCAAAATGAGGGCCGGGAATTTCTTGAAGGCCTCATAGAAAAAGATCAAGAAAATGTAGAGGCCTACATGAACTTGGCTATCCTTTACCATGAAAAAAAGGATTTTCAAAAGGCCCTTGATTGTCTGGACAAGGCCGGCAAAATAAACGACCAAGGAAACCGGCTCCATTTTATTAAAGCCAATGTCCTGACCTCTCAAAAAAAATATTCTAAGGCCCGGGAGGAGTATAAGCAAAGGAATTTACTTATTCCGGAATTACGAGAGAGTCTTATTGCAGACCTTTATAAAGCCGATCCCTATTTTATCAGCTCACACCTTCTTTTGCTAAGCACCTATATGGAACAAAATTGGTCCGGATTAGTTGCCAAAGAAGAAAAAATATTACTCGGCAAATATCCCAACAATCCCCTCCCCTACTATCTTTTAGGGAAATACTGTATGCTTACAAAACAAGCCAAACGAGCTGAAAAGTATTTTAGTAAAGCCATAAAAAATGATTCTCGACTTGTTTCTATCCATCAACCACTTGGCGATGTTTATTATATGCAAATAGAAAACCCGAAAATAGACCAAAAAATGAAAAAGAACTATTTAAAAAAGGCCATTAATGCATATGAGCTTTATTTAAAAAAATATAATACTGATACTACTGCACATTTTAAACTGGCCTTATTCTATGAAAAAATTGAAGATTCTAAACAAGCCATAAAGCATTACCAGACTGTTCTTAACTCATCACCTAATGAATACATTGTCTTAAATCAATTGGCCTGGTACTATGCTGATGAAGCTATTGATTTAGACAAAGCTTTAACCTATGCCCAAAAAGCCGCAGAATTAAAGCCGGATAATGGCGAAATTTTAGATACCTTAGGTTGGGTGCACTATAAAAG
>JAUWIR010000035.1 GCA_030605265.1 Pseudomonadota bacterium
AGGCTTTTGTTCAAAGTAATCCCTCTACTCATTTTATCAATATACAAAATCGCTGTTACACTTCAAAAGATTCCTCATCTGCTGCTATAGCTGTATTGAAGAATGAAGATGAGAACAGTTTCATCTTATCAGGAAAGATTCCCTTAGAACATCCTCAAGTAACTATTTATCGAGCTATTGATTTTCCCTCCCAGTACACAGCAGTAGTATTTAAAGAAATGTTGGCGCAATTAGGGATTACTATTTCAGGGTCAATTAATAGAGGATTCATGTCTGATAGGGCTAAAATTATTTATCAACATCAATCAAGGCCTTTATCCATGATTATTGCCAGTTTGAATAAAATGAGCAATAATTTTATTGCGCAGCAAATTCTTAAAACTATGGGAGCTGAGATCAGGGGACAACCAGGGACTACGGAAAAAGGGCTTTTGGTAATTGAAGATTTTCTCAAGGAAGCAGGATTAAATACAAAGCAGTTTATAGCCGAAGATGGATGTGGCCTTTCAAGAAAGAATTTCACCAGCCCTAAAATGATAGTGGATCTTTTAGCATATATGTATCAAAATTTTAACTGCCAACCCGAATACCTTGCTTCCTTAGCTATCGGCGGTGTTGATGGGACCTTGGAGAAACGATTTTATGATATAGATATTCGTGGAAAAGTCAGGGCCAAAACAGGTTTATTAAAGGGGGTTTGCACCCTATCAGGGTATGCATTTTCCAAACGTTACGGAATTATTGCTTTTTCAATTTTAATGAATGGGAAAAAAGATCAACAAAATATGTGCAAAAAAATTCAAGATCAAATTATTTCTTATTTTCTCAAATGAACAATATAAATTATATAAACACTCTGATTTTCCTCATAATTTACACCGATAAAAAACATGAAGGAAGATATCTGGATTCTTGACAAAAAGCAAAATATTTATTAGAATAAGAAAAAATTTGAATATTTTTGCAAATAGGTAAACTTTGTCACATATTTATCACCTTTGACTAAATGGAATGACAAATATTCTTAAGGTCAACAAAAAGTGCAATCTATTAAATTTTTTCTAACCATCCAGTTTAATTACCATAATCATTCATAGGCTTTCTATGAAAAAGGTTTTTTTCGATTATCAAGGAAAAAGAATAGGTATTATGGATAATAGTCAACCGGTAATAAAACAAAAAAATAACCGGGAATTAGGATATGAAATAAAAAGAATAACGGCTATTTATCATAATTGAGTTATATTCCGGTCCACCAACAATAGCACAATTGAATTACAATTATTTCAAAGAAAGCACATAGGTGATTTAAGTTCATGAAACAAAAAAAAATAATTATTTTAATAATTGATGATGATCCGGAACTGCTTGGGGTATTATCTGAATTTTTATCTAAAGAGGGATATACCATACTTACGGCAGAAGACGGCAAGACTGCCATAGAGATTATAAAAAATAATCACCCTGATCTGATTTTACTTGATATCGGGATGCCTGATATCAATGGAATTGATTTATTGGGAAGAATTAAAATACTTTCAAAAAGGATTGCCGTGGTCATGCTCTCTGCACATGGAGACACTAATACCATAGTAAGCGCTATTCGAGCGGGCGCTGATGATTTTATTACTAAACCATATGATAATGAGAACATTAAAACTACTATAAAGAGAACCATAGAAAGAAAAGCCCTTTCTTCAGAAAGTGGTTCTTTAAAGAAAAAACTAAAATCAAAAGATGACCTTGTAAATTTTATTGGTGACAGCAATCAAATCCTCAACATTAAAAAGATGATTGAGCAAGTGGCCAATACGGAGTTAACGATTTTGGTCCGAGGTGAAAGTGGGACCGGTAAAGAGCTTGTTACCAGGGGCATACATTGCTTATCAAACAGAAGAGATAAACCCTTTATAAAAGTAAATTGCGCTACTCTCCCGGAGAACCTTCTTGAATCCGAGCTCTTTGGCTATGAGCGAGGCGCTTTCACAGGCGCTCAAAGGGCCAAGCCTGGACGATTTGAATTTGCCAATGAAGGGACTATCTTTCTGGATGAAATTGGGGAGATGCCCCCTTCTCTTCAGGCAAAATTATTACAGGTTTTAGAGGAAAAAGAGTTTAACCGTCTTGGTGGGAAAAAAAGTGTAAAAGTTGATGTTCGGATCATTGTGGCTACTAACAGAGATCTTGAGGAAGGTATTCGCAACGGTTCTTTTCGAGAGGACCTCTTTTATCGATTAAATGAGGTAACCATATTTCTCCCGCCATTAAGAGAGCATAAAGAAGACATTTATCTTCTTGTTGATTTCTTTTTAAAAAAATATACAGAGCTTTATGGGAAAGATGTAACCTCTATATCATCCACAACCATTGGCTTATTTATGAATTATGATTGGCCCGGGAATATTAGAGAGCTGGAAAATTTAATCAAAAAAATTATTGTTCTCGGTAACGAAGAGGTAGTCTATACTGTTATTCCTCATGATGTTGTGGAAGGAAAAGTAATATACAAAAATACTAAAATCATTCCACTTAAAGAAGTCAGCCGTCTTGCCATCCAAAAGGCTGAAAAAGCCACAATAAAAAGCGTTCTTGCCAAAACAAACTGGAACCGAATCCAAGCTGCCAAGCTTTTGCAAGTAAGCTATCGATCTTTACTAAGCAAGATCAAAGAATATCAAATAAGGGAATAATTATGAAATCGCTTTCATAATTATGAATCAGTATGCATTTTTTGATTTCTTGTTTCTTAAATTTGATATCAGTAATGGTTGATAAAAAAGCAAAGAATACCTTTTTTTCCAGCATTTAATTAAAAATTTTCATGGATAAAGTAATAAAAAAAAACGATAGAAAATATGGCATTTAATTTGCAGTAGTAATATACATCTTTGAGAAAAATTGCTTATTTAGTATAAACTAAGTTTATATATAAATTGTTCGGTTAAGGGGGGAGTTAACATTATTATGGGCGAAATTGATCGCTTAAAAAATGAGAATGCAAAATTGAAAGTTACCATAAAACATCTCACCGATTCTTTTCAGGGGGACCAGGAAAATATTTTCATAGATGAAAATATCCGCCTCTATAATCAGCGATACCTCAATATTCGTCTTGATGAAGAGATGAAAAGAGCTAAAAGATATAATCAATTTCTTTCTCTTGTATTACTAAGCGTAGATTTTTTATTGGAAGACAAGTCTTCTATCTCTGATGAAAGAGAACTATTGATTATTAAAAAATTAGGTGAGTTTGTTAAGGCAATTTTAAGGGACACTGATATACTGTCGCTCTATAATGGAAAAGTATTAGCCCTGATTTTGCCTGAAACAAGTATCGAAGGAGCAGTTTGTTTATCCGAAAGATTAAAGGATCAGGTACTTTTTGCATTCTCGGATGGAAAAATTGAAGATTCAAAAAAGGGCAATTCAGTTAGTATCGGAATTACAGCATATCCGACTGATGCTCGAGTTATTGATGAGCTGATTGAAAATGCAACTCATATGCTTGAATGTTCCCGTGGTAGTCAAAATAATACTATTTACTGTTCTATCATGCATTAATTTTGACTGCATCCTTCAACTTAGAATATAAACTTTTATTTTATAAATAATTGTCCCCACAATAATCATCTACCTGCATCTCTATACATCTTTATATCACTTGACATATTTTTCATTTATGATAGCATGCCATTGATAATTCAGCTCTTATGAATACCTAACTATACCTAACCGCCAATTTTTCAGGAGATTCTATGAAGAAAGAAAAGATGGTTCTATTTATCGGGTTAGCTTTTCTATTGCTCGTTAGCCTTGGAAAACTAGCTAATATCTATGGAGAGTTATTGTGGTTTGATACCTTAAAATTCTCATCTGTATTTTGGACCATAATAAACGCTAAAGTTATACTAGGATTGATTTTTGGATTGATTTTCTTTTGTATCATTGGAATAAATATTTATTTGGCCAGAAAAATGGGGCCGGCAAAGTCTCAATGGGAGTTGGCCCTACGCGGGCAGGGACAAAAAACCCATCAAATTATTCCTATTAAACCGGAATATGTAAATAAAATTCTCCTGGTGGTCTGTCTGGTACTCAGTCTACTAATGGGGATTTGGCCGGCCATGATGAAATGGGACGATTTTCTTCGCTTTTTTTATCAAACCCCCTTTACATTAGTTGATCCCATTTTTCAGAAAAATATTGGTTTTTATGTCTTTTCTTATCCAGTGTATGTCTTTATACAAAAATGGCTTTTTTACGCCTTGCTCTTGATAACTTTTCTGGTGGGATTCATCTATGTTAAAGACAAAGCAATGAAACTCAAAATAGGGGATTTAATGTTTACCAGAAGAGCAAAATCGCACCTTTCTATTCTGGTGGGATTTATATTATTATTAATTGCCTGGGAGAGAAGGTTAAAAATGCTCGCCCTTCTGTATTCTCCCCGAGGAGTTGCCTTTGGGGCCAGTTATACTGATATGCGGGCCCAAGTCGTAGCCTATTGGATTATCATCATCATTGCTGCGGTTTGCGCCTTTATATTCTGGATTAATATCTCCTCAAAGGGATGGAAGTGGCCGTTAATAGGAATTGCCACTTTATTTGCTCTTTCCGTACTGGTGAGTGGTTTCTTTCCATGGGCCCTCCAAAAATTTGTGGTTGAGCCCAATGAATTAACCAAAGAAAGACCGTACATTCAAAATAATATTCATTATACCCGGCTTGGATATAATCTTGATCAAATTGAAGAAAAAGATTTTCAGGTCTCCAAGAACTTAAATTTTGAAAAAATACAAAAAAATTCACTTACTATAAAAAATGTTAAATTGTGGGATAAAAATCCCTTACGCCAGACTTATAGTGAATTGCAAGAAATGAGGTTATACTACCATTTTGTCAGTGTTGATGAGGATCGCTATACTCTGGATGGGGAAAAAACACAGATAATGCTCTCAGCTCGGGAGCTTGACCAGAGCAATCTCCCACCTCAGGCCCAGACATGGGAAAATAAACATTTTAAATATACCCACGGCTATGGGTTGTGTATGAGTCCGGTGAATCATGTAACCGAAAAAGGGCTGCCAAATTTAATTATTAAAGATATCCCTCCGGTTAGTAGTCAAGGGAGTTTTATAATTAACCGGCCTGAAATATATTATGGGGAACTGGGCAACGAATTTGTTATTGTCAACACAGCCACCCAGGAATTCGATTATCCAAAAGGTGATAAAAATGTTTATACGAATTATGAGGGGAAAGGCGGTGTCCCCATTGGCTCATTTCTTAACAGGGTTATTTTTTCATTAAAGTATTCGGATGCTAAAATTTTCCTCACCAATTATATCACCCCTGAAAGTAGAATAATGCTTCATCGTCAAATTAAAGATAGAGTAAAATCGGTAGCTCCTTTTTTAACCTATGATCGTGATCCCTACGTTGTCCTTAATGATGACGGGCATATTTATTGGATTCAAGATGCCTATACCACTACCGATAAATTCCCTTACTCAGAAAGAATAGCTTTCTCCCTGGACCCCGGCGCTGTCCAAACCCCCTTGAAACTTTTTGCAGGTCAACGACTGGGGCCTAAAAAGATTAATTACATTCGCAATTCAGTAAAAGTGGTTATTAACGCGTATAATGGCAAAATGACCTATTATGTAATAGATGAAGCTGATCCAATAATTAAAACCTATCAAAAAATATTTCCAAAATTTTTTAAATCCTTTAATGAGATGCCCCAATCAATTCGCGATCATGTCCGCTATCCTCGAGATCCTTTTGAAATTCAGGCCAATATGTATCGCACGTATCATATGCGGGATGCTCAGGTCTTCTATAACAAAGAAGATTTATGGGACCTGCCAATGCAAAAAAGCCTTTCCACCCAATCAGAATATCCTATGAAGGGGTACTATATTATCATGCGTTTGCCTGACCGGGAGGAAGAAGAATTCCTTCTGATGGTCCCCTTTACGCCGAATAATAAGAGTAATATGATTGCCTGGATGAGTGCTCAATGTGATGGGCCCGATTATGGCCGACTCCTTGTCTATAAATTCCCCAAAGAAAAGCTAATCTATGGGCCAAGACAGGTACATGCAAGAATTAATCAACAAACAGATATTTCCAGTGAATTAACCCTCTGGAGTCAACAAGGTTCAGAGGTTATCCGTGGGGAGCTTTTAGTGATACCAATAGAGGAATCCATTTTGTATATTGAACCTGTCTACCTTATGGCCACGGATGAAAGCAGTTTACCCGAACTAAAACGGGTAATTGTTGCCTATGGAGACAAAATCGAGATGCAACACACCTTAGCTGATTCCTTGAACGTTATATTTGGTAAAGGCCTTGCCGAAGCCTCCTCCATTTTGGTAGAATCAGATAGAGGACAAATTCCACTGAAGGGAAGATCAATAAATGAGTTAGCACAAAGGGCGAATCAGTATTTTGAATCAGCCTTGGAAAGTTTACGCACTGGTGACTGGGCTCAATACGGGCAATATCAGGGCCTTTTACAGCAGGCAATTCAAGAATTAATGAGAGAATCAGAAGAACAATAATGAGGTATTTTTAAAAGATGATTATATTTGAAAGGGAAAAAAGGCTTACTCCTCTTGTCTTTATACCGGCGATTTTATTTATCCTCTTTTTAGAAGGGTGTCAGGGGGCGAAGGCACCTCGTCAAAAATCTGCCAGAAATTATGAGTATGGGATACTCTATCTTCAAAGTAAAAAATATAACTTGGCCCAAAGGCAATTTCAAAGGGCCAAGGAGTTAAACCCTGATGATTCTCGCATATATAACGGCCTTGGATTAACCTACTATTTTCAAAGTAAGTTTAATTTATCGGCTGACGCATATCAGCGGGCCATCAAATTAACCCCTGATTATCCTGATGCCTACAATAATTTGGCGGCTACTTTAGCCAAACAATCAAAATGGATGAAGGTAATTGAATATGCGGATAAGGCTTTATCTTTCTCTTTTTACAAGACCCCGGAATTCGCTCATTATAATAAGGGAGTTGCTTATTACAATTTACAGGAATATCAAAGGGCCTTAAAAGAATTAGAAATTTCTTTGGAATTAGATCCCAACTATACTGATACTCATTATCAACTCGGGTTAACTCTATTCCATTTTAAAAAGTACTCTCGGGCTACAGAAGTCTTTCAAAGAGTTTTGCAATTAACTCCCATAACCTCAAGTGAATTATTAAAAGACCCTTTGATGTTAGATGCGCGCTTTCATTTAGCACTGTCTTATTATCATAATAAGCAAAAAAAGCAGGCGGAAAAGGAATTTCAAAAAGTAAGCGAGCTTGCTCCTGACAGCCCTCAGTCCCAGGAGGCTCAAAAGTATTTAAATAGTTTAACTGAGAACAAGTAATCATTCAGACCCCTCACCCCAACCCTCTCCCCAGCAGGGAGAGGGAGCTAAAAAAGGTAAGGCTTAAGGCAGGGGGACTGAACGGTTACGAGAACAAAGTAAGGTAATCTTAAGTGAATATTTTATCAAAACCAACAGGATTCTTTAAGCGACTTTGTCAGGGATTATCGAGGACCCATAACGGATTTGTTTTCGGGTTAGAAAAATTATTTACGAAAGCCCGAATTGATGAAGAATTATATGAAGAGTTAGAAGAGTTATTACTATTAGCGGATATCGGTTTTACAACCTCAAACCAGATAGTGGAAAAACTTAAAGGAGAGGTCAAACGGAAAAAAGTAAAAGAAGCTGTTGCTTTAAAAAGTATTCTTCAGGAAATATTAACTAATATGCTCACCTCATTTGAGGCCCCTTTAGATATCTCTTTGCATTCTCCTTTCATTATGTTGGTTTTAGGGGTAAATGGAGTTGGAAAAACCACCACTATCGGGAAATTAGCCACACGGTTCGGGAGAGAAGGGAAAAAAGTTCTCTTAGCTGCCGGGGATACTTTCCGTGCTGCCGCCGTGGAGCAACTTGAGGTTTGGGCGGACCGTGCAAAAGTCGAAGGGATAATAAAACACAAACCCGGCGCCGACCCATCTGCTGTTGCTTTTGATGCTATTAAGGCAGCTAAGGCAAGAGAAGCTGATTTGGTAATTATTGATACTGCGGGAAGATTACACAATAAAAGTCACCTAATCGCTGAATTACAAAAAATGAAAAGAGTAATTGCCAGGGAAATGCCCGAGGCGCCCCATGAGATTCTTCTTGTTTTAGATGCTACCACAGGGCAAAATGGTCTTCAACAAGTCAAGCAATTTAATGAAGCCATGGGAGGCATTACGGGTTTAGCTTTGACGAAACTTGACGGTACTGCTAAAGGAGGCATAATATTTAGTATTGTCAATGAATTAGCCATACCGATAAAATTTATCGGCATTGGTGAGGGCACTGAAGATTTGAGAGATTTTAAGGCTGAAGAATTTGTTTGCGCCCTTTTTGAAAAAAGCCAAGGGAATTAATTATGGATACTAAAGATAGGGAATACATGAAAAAGGTTTTTCGATTAGCCGGAAAAGCTAAGGGCAGAACTTCTCCTAATCCCCTTGTTGGAGCAATTATTGTCAAAGATGATACAATTGTCGGGCAAGGGTATCATGAGAAATATGGGGCAGCCCACGCAGAAATCAAAGCACTTAAGGAAGCTGGGGAAAAGGCAAGAGGGGGCACGCTCTATTTGAATCTTGAGCCTTGCTGTCATCAAGGGCAAACTCCTCCTTGTACTGCAGAGATTATCAGCGCCGGTATTACACGAGTTGTTGTGGCCACAAAGGACCCTAACCCCCTGGTGAACGGACGGGGCATCCGGGAGTTGCAAAAAAATAAAATTGAGGTAAAAACCGGGGTCCTGGAAAATGCCGGCAAAAAATTTAATGAATATTTTTTCAAATATATACGTACAAAAACTCCTTTTGCTATTCTAAAAATGGGCATGAGTCTTGATGGGAAAATGGCCACCAAGACAGGAGATTCCCGTTGGATAACCAGCGAGCTTTTGCGGGGTTTTGTCCATGAATTACGCAACGAAATCGATTCCACGCTAGTGGGAATTGGTACTGTTATTAGAGATAATCCCCGATTGACTACTCGCTTGAAGGATGGAAAAGGGCGGGACCCTAAAAGAATTGTCGTTGACAGCTTACTTCGAATTCCTTTGCAAGCCAGGATTTTTACCCAGCAGTCTGATGCTGAAAATATCATCATCACTACTACAAACGCACCTGTAGCGCGGGTAAAAAAACTGGAAGAAATTGGAGCTCGGGTGATTTTTATAAAAACTGCAGGGAAAAATATGGTTGATTTAGAGTCCATGCTCATTGAATTAGGGAAATTACAAATAACTTCAATTTTAATTGAAGGCGGTCCGGGTATTAATGGATCGGCTATTCAATCCGGCATCGTTGATAAGGTGATTATGTTTATAGCCCCTAAAATAATAGGCGGGTTTTCCGCCCCGAGCGCTATTGGGGGAGAGGGTGTAGCTCGAGTCGATGACGCAATTAAACTTCATGATATTAAAACCAAACGCTTCGGCAATGATTTAATGATTGAGGGATATGTTGAAGAGCCACCCCAGAATTGTATCTGGACACCTTTTGGATGCTGATAGGAATATCTCATGTTTACCGGCCTGGTACAGGAAGTGGGAGAAATAATAGGCATTTATAAACAGGGCCTTATCACCCGGCTCCGAATTCGATCCAAGACGGCCAAAGAAATTGATCAAATTGGAGATAGTATTTGTGTTAATGGAGTATGTTTAACGGTTACTTCTCTTAAAAATAATCAGATACAATTTGATCTTTCTCCTGAAACCCTGTCCACCACCACTTTAGGGTCTTTAAAAATTTCCAATAGAGTCAATATTGAACGTGCCTTAAAACTTGGCGATCGTCTGGGAGGACATTTTCTTACAGGACATATTGATGGGGTCGGACAGATCATTGAACAAAAAAAAGCTGTCAATCATTTGCAAATAGCCATTACTTATCCTCCTCATCTTAACTGCGGGCTGGTTGAAAAAGGGTCCATAGGTATTGATGGGGTAAGTTTAACCATTGTAAAATTAGAAGGCAATCGGTTATGGGTTTCTATTATCCCGCATACGGCCAAAGCCACAACCCTGGAAATGAAAAAAATCGACGATAGGGTTAATGTGGAGACGGACCTTATCGGCAAGTATATCTATCGGTTTTTAGAGAATAATCCAACAATTCAGCACAACAGGCAATCAACTGATAAAAAAAACAATCTCAAAAAAGAATTATTAATGAAACATGGATTTATTCCATAGAGAATCAACTAAGGAGATATCACATGGGTTTTAACGTCATTCCGGAAGCGCTAGAGGATTTACAGGAAGGCAAAATGCTTATTGTTATTGATGATGAAGATCGTGAGAATGAAGGGGACCTCACTATTGCTGCAGAGAAAGTCACCCCGGAGATTATTAATTTTATGGCCAAATACGGTCGTGGACTCATTTGTATGCCTATGGAAGGAAAACGCCTGGATGAATTGCAAATTCCCATGATGGTGCAAGAAAATACCTCTTCTTTTGAAACCGCCTTTACTGTTTCCATAGAAGCAAAACACAAAACTACCACCGGGATAAGCGCTGCTGATCGAGCAGCCACCGTACTTACGGCTATTGACCCAGAGACAAAACCCGAAGATCTTGCTCGGCCGGGACACATGTTTCCCCTTCGGGCCAGAGAAGGCGGAGTATTAACTCGCACCGGACAAACGGAAGCTGCTATTGATTTAGCTCGCTTAGCCGGATTATATCCGGCAGGTGTTATTTGCGAAATTATGGATTCCGACGGTACCATGGCCAGATTACCTTCTTTAATGAAGTTTGCCGAAAAACACTGTATTAAATTAATCACCATAAAAGACCTCATTGAATACCGACTGAAAACGGAAAATTTAATTACCAGGGCAGCAACTTTTTCTCTGCCTACTGAGTACGGAATATTTAAATCTATTGCTTACCAAAGCAAAATTGATAAACAGGTCCATATAGCCTTAACTATGGGTGAATGGGATGAAGATGAAGAAATTCTTGTTCGTGTTCATTCAGAATGTTTAACCGGAGATGCCATGGGGTCCTTGCGGTGTGATTGTGGCGCTCAACTGCAGGAAGCCATGCAGATGGTCAGCCAACTAGGTAAAGGAGTAATCCTTTATCTTCACCAAGAAGGAAGAGGTATTGGGCTTTTGAACAAACTACGAGCTTATGAGCTTCAGGATCAAGGTCGGGATACAGTTGAGGCAAATGAAGAATTGGGCTTTAAAGCTGATTTGCGGGAATACGGATTGGGGGCACAAGTTTTAGTTGATCTTGGGGTGAAAAAAATTCAACTGTTAACCAATAATCCACGTAAAATTGTCGGACTGGAAGGGTACGGTTTACAAATTGTCAATAGAGTGCCTATTGAAATAAAACCGAGTAAAAGTAATGTTCATTATCTGAAGACAAAGAAAGATAAACTTGGTCATTTACTTACTATTGAGGAGAAAAACTAATGCCTAAAATCCTGGAAGGGGAACTAAATGCAACCGGATTTTCTTTTGCAGTAATCATTAGCCGGTTTAATGATTTTATTACCAACAGGCTCCTCTCAGGTGCACTTGATGCACTCTATCGTCATGGTGCGGAAGAAAAAGATATTGTCATCGTCAAAGTGCCTGGTTCTTTTGAGATCCCCTATATTGCCAAGAAAGTTGCCGAGCAAAAAAATTATGACGCAATTATTTGCCTGGGCGCTTTGATAAGAGGAGATACCCCCCATTTTGAGTACATTAGTTCCGAAGTTACCAAAGGGATTGCTCAAGTATCACTTGAAAAAGACGTTCCCGTAATATATGGTGTTATCACTACTGAAAATATAGAGCAGGCCATTGAGCGAGCAGGGAGCAAGGCCGGAAACAAAGGATGGCAGGCAGCCATGTCGGCCATTGAAATGGTTCAATTGGATAAAAAGCTTGATAATAAGAAAAGTAAAAAACAATAACCTTTTCATGGCCTCTTGAAAGAAATATTATGGGTAAAAGGCGATTAGCCAGAGAGTACGCACTGCAAATACTCTTTCAATTGGATATCACTAAAGAACCTCCTCAGGAGGGAATAGCGCTTTTTTGGTCGATTCGGGAGTGTGATCCAATGATAAAAGAATTTACTAATCAATTAGTAACAGGCACTATAGAACATCTCTCATTTATTGATCAATGCATTTCTACGTATGCAGTGAACTGGTCATTAACTCGTATGCCGACAGTAGACAGAAATCTTCTTCGATTCTCAGTATACGAAATTTTATTTATACCTGAAATTCCTGATAACGTGGCTATTAATGAGGCACTAGAGATTGCTAAAGATTACGGGACTGATGAATCGCCTTCCTTTATCAACGGCATTTTAGATAAAATCACTAAAGAAAAAAATTCCTTACTATTATCCTATCATCCCTTAAATGAGTAAACCAATGAGGCATTTACTCTTTTCTGATGTTCACGGCAATTTGGAGGCCTTGGAGGCCCTTTTGGCAAAAATCTATCAAGAAAAACCGGATAAGGCTTATTTTCTTGGCGATGCAGTAGGATATGGGGCAAATCCTTCAGAATGCCTGCAAGGGATAATTCAAATTGCTGATTTTTACCTACTAGGGAATCATGACGCTGCCATGGCAAATCTTTTATCATTAACTTACTTTAATCCTGCAGCGAAAGAAGCTCTCCTCTGGACCCAAAATCAATTATTGCCGGAAGAGAAATCTTTTTTAAAAAGTTGGCCCCTCATCCTTCAGTTCCCTGAATTTTGTCTGGTCCACTCGTCACCTTTAAATCCTTCCCAATGGGACTACCTTCTAACAGAAAAACAAGCAGAAAAAAATTTTGGTTCCTTCTCTTCACCACTTTGCTTTATTGGGCATACACACTCGCCTGAGATCATAAAAATGGATTTTAAATGTAATGTAAAAAAAATAGTAAAATTAACTGTAGATTTAAAAGAAAACTATCGATATATAATTAATGTAGGAAGTGTTGGTCAACCCCGAGATTATAATCCCAAAGCAGCTTATTGTTTGTACGATGATAATAAAAATACTATTCAAATACAACGAATTGAGTATAATATTGAAAAAGCGCAAAGAAAAATCCTCCAGGCCGGATTACCCCCAATTCTTGCAGATCGATTATCCATGGGTATTTAGCTTTTTCATCTCTTTACCTTAATCGTATAGGAATTTTCACTTAAAAATGTACCTATAAATAACTGATATTGTATAATTTCCATTATCCTTATTGCCGCTTTATCGGCCTGTGTGTTTCATTTTTTTTATGCGGCTTAACAGCTTAATTTAACAAGTATCATTTCTTTAAATATTATTGTTAGTTACATTTGATTATGTTATAATGCTAAAATCTTTACATGATTTTTTTACCTAATTGGCCGAAGGGCCTAAAAATGGGGGGACCATGGTAAAAATATTATTGGTAGATGATCAACAGTCTATTTTACAAGCATATAAAGAATTTTTAGAAGAAAATAATTTTCTTGTCATCACTGCGGATACTCCCCGGAAAGCCCTTAGCCTTTTAGATAAGGAAACTCTTCCCATTATTATCATCACAGATATAAAATTTCCCGCTGCAGATATGGATGGGTTCGAATTGATAAGAAAGGTGAAAAAAGAATATCCTCTTCATGAAATAATTATTATTTCCGGGCATGCCACTATGGAATTTGTTATTGAAGCTATCCGGTTGGATGCCTCTGACTTTATTCCAAAACCTTGTGAAATGAATTTACTCCTTTTGGCAATTAATCGAGCAGATAATAAAATACAAATGCGTCAAATTATCAAGGAATATACGGAAAGTCTGGAGCATAACGTACAAGAGCGAACTGATGAAATCAAGCGAATGGAGGCTCAACTTATCCAGGCAGCCAAATTATCAGCCATGGGAGAATTATCAGCCAGCGTTTGTCATGAACTTCGACAACCATTATGTGGCATTATGGGGTTTAGTGATTTAATTGGGAAGAAACTGAGTGAAGATAATTCAACCAAATCATACCTGGAAAAATTAAATAAACAGTGTGAAAGAATGGAAGAGCTTATAGAAAATTTAAGGACCTTTTCAAGACAAGCCGATACCTCCTTTGAACCTATGAGTATCGGGGAATCAATAGAAGATGCCCTTTCTCTTTTTGATCAGCAGTTAAAAAATCATCATATAAAAATTACTAAGGAAATTCCTCAGGGTTTACCCCTGATTTTAGGTAATAAAACAAAACTGCAGCAAGTATTTGTGAATCTCATTTGTAACGCACGGGATGCCGTTAATTCTTTAACAAATCAAAAGGAAAAACATATTCTTATTCATTGCCAAAAAAAGGACCAGGACACTGTGCTTATTTCTATTACTGATAATGGGGTCGGCATTAAAAGAAATCTTCAGGCACGCGTATTCGATTCATTTTTCAGTACAAAATCTGTGAAGAAGGGAACAGGTCTGGGTCTTTCCATTGCCAGGACAATTATCGATGATCTTAAAGGCCAAATTGATTTTGTAAGCACACCCGGGGAAGGTACTTCCTTCACAGTTGAACTTCCTATCCTTGAACTTCTGGGGCAAAAAATTCAAAGAGCAGATTTTTCATCTGAAAAAGTGGTTGCAGAAAAGCCCCTTCTTCCCAGAAGAGAAATTACTCCCGGCCTTTCTCTTTGATCATGATTCCCTTCGTTCTATAATATGTGGTCTGGATAGAGTAAGTATGCTCCATTCATCTCCTTCCCGGCATTTAATAGATGCGTTAAAATAGAGGGTTAATGCCTTTCCGGAAAGGCCGGGAATAACTGTATCAACAAGAGCCGGGCCAATAAAATTGACCTCTATTTTCATATCGAAATGATCTGATGTATCTAATTGACTAATTTGATAAGATAAAGTATGTTCC